>JAHFAF010000212.1 GCA_023250715.1 Pseudobdellovibrionaceae bacterium
CGAGGTTGAAGCCCGCGGCGGGAGAGACGAAATGAGTGCCGTGGGCCATTTCCGTATTGAAAATATCTCGATTGCCTTCGGGGGGCTCAAAGCAGTTTCGAATTTTAACCTCGATCTCCCCGCTCAGTCCCTTTATGGGTTGATTGGCCCGAATGGCGCCGGAAAAACTACGGTCTTCAATCTCATCACTGGGGTCTACCTGCCGGATGCAGGTGACATGCATTTGGGGGATCTGAACTTAAAAGGTCTTCGGCCTTTTGAGATCACAAAGGCGGGTCTTGCGCGCACTTTTCAAAACATCCGGTTATTTCGGGACCTCACGGTATTGCAGAATGTTCTGATCTCCTACCACATGCGCGTGCCCTACACGTATCTCGATGCTTTCTTAAGAACTCCGCGCTTTATCGCTGTGGAAAAGAAATGGGAAGAGCAGGCGATGTCGCTTCTCACTCTGATGGGTCTCGCGCACCGCAGGAATGACCAGGCCAAGGACCTTTCTTACGGAAATCAACGGCGGTTAGAGATCGTGCGAGGTCTTGCGACAAATCCCAAGGTTCTTTTTCTCGATGAGCCGGCGGCGGGGTTGAATTCTCAAGAAAAGGTTCAGCTCATGCAAACGATTGCGAATATTCGCGATCGGTTTAACGTCTCCATCTTGCTTATCGAGCATGACATGAAGTTGGTCATGGGTATTTGCGAGAAGATCTCGGTTCTCGATCATGGCGAGACCATCGCGGTGGGTACGCCGAAAGAAATTCAATCGAATCCCCGCGTGATCGAAGCTTACCTAGGAGGGGTGTGATGCTAGCACTCAAGAATTTCTCGGTGAGCTACGGACAAATTCAGATAATCCGTGGAATTAATTTGGAAGTGAACCGGGGCGAAATAGTGGCGCTCATTGGTTGCAATGGAGCGGGTAAGACCACCATTCTTCGAACTATTTCGGGGTTACTGCGTCCTTCCGGTGGAACGGTCGAGCTAGAGGGCGAGGATATCAGTAAGGCAAAACCTCACGTGATCGTTCGAAAGGGGATTTCCCACGTTCCGGAGCGTCGCGGGATTTTTGCGAATCTTACCGTGCAGGAAAATCTTTTGATGGGCGGATACGTTCGTCACCTGACTTCTGTGGATTACGACGAGGTTTTCGGAATTTTCCCAAGGCTTGCCGAGCGTCGAAAACAGGTCGCAGGCACTCTTTCAGGTGGCGAGCAGCAAATGTTGGCCATTAGCAGAGCTCTCTTGTCTCGGCCCCGTATCATGCTTTTGGATGAGCCTTCTCTCGGGTTGGCTCCACAGGTGACAAAGTCGATTTTCGATACGATTTGCCGGATCAATTCGACCGGCACGACAGTTCTTCTCGTCGAACAGAATGCCCAAGCCGCCTTGAAGGTCGCTCACCGTGGATACGTTCTGGAAGTTGGAGAGATTGCTCTTTGTGATTCAGCGGAAGCCCTTCTCAATAACGACGCCGTTCGTAGGGCTTATCTTGGCGATGCTTCTTCCTGAAACTCTACCTGGAAAAAGGTGTGTGGATACTTTTTCCAGAAAAAGTATCCACACACCTTTTTCCCTATTCCTGAAATTCGAGCTGCTCAAAAAAGAAGAATTGATATTGGAGCCAATCCTTCGGACTTAACTTGGCTTTGATGCAGGTCTCCTCGCGAAATTCTTCAATGGCCCAGCCGTATTCCGAGGCGACCTGGGCGAGTAGGAGTCCCTGGTGTGGGCCATGCTTTACCTTCAGGCCGTGCTTTCCGATGATGAGGGCGGACCACTCGGTTACCGGTTGCAGCGGACCTAAAATAGAAATCTCTATCGTTAAGCCGGGAATCTCTTCCGGCGTGACCGGGCTAAAACGGGGATCGTCGTGGGCAGCTGCTAGTGCTAGGCGACGAATGTTTTCATGTAGCGCTTCATCGGTGGCGACACACCCGATACAGCCCCTCAGCCGATGAGTGGGGGTATGCAAGGAGACAAAACAAGGAAGCTCTTGAAGGGTGAACGGCGTAGGCTCAGGAAGAACATTCCCCATCAATGCTGCTCGAGCCAATTTCAGACAGAAAAGTTTATCCTCCGCTGTGGCCGCGATCACGTTCCCATTCCGTGAACCAGAGTCTTTTCCGTCTCCCTAAAGAGGACGGAGATCTTCCCCCCTTTACGGACATCTTCGACAATTCCAACCCCGAAGTTCGGGTGCTGGATGACATCCCCGAGCTTGAACGTCGCCTTTATGCTGTAAGGAATCATGGGAGCTGTGCGCTTTTCACCCATTTTCTGTTCCCAAAGCTCGGCGACTCGCACGACTGATCGCTGAACTGGCTTTTTGGTGCCGGAGGATCGGGTGGCCGCCCGTACCGGCATCCCTGCCCCCCGCTTGAAGTTGTGCTGCCCCTTACAGGTCTTGCACTGGACTTTGGAGGGCCGGCCGTCAATCATCGAGACGATGACATGGGCCAATTCCATCTTGCAGCGGCTGCAAGCGGAAAGGGTGTCTCCCCCGACTTTAGGCGTGCCATATAATTCTTTAATTGATGTCATGATGGGGCTAAATTTATGTGAATTGGTCTAGCAATGGCAAACGAGAAAGCAAAAGGACGCTTCCACACCCGTGAAATTTTCATCGCCCTGATGGGAATGGCGCTTATCCTTGCCGTTGTTATCACCTATTCAGGGGGATCCCTCATTAAGGACCCTCAGAAGGGGGTCCCCGGGCTTGCCCCCGAGATCGAGTTCCAAATGCCGGGTGGGGAAGCTACCTCTGTCCGAAAGATGAAGGGAAAGACCATCCTCATGAATTTTTGGGCTGCTTGGTGCGCAAGCTGCATGGAAGAGATGCCGAGCTTAAAGATGCTGGAAGAGCATTTCAAAGATAAAGGATTGGTTCTTTTGGCCTTCAATATCTCCGAGACCCAAGACCAATTACGGGGCAAATTCGCGGGAGGTGACATGCCGGAAAACTTGATTTTTAACTTCAATAAAGAATTTCTGCGCCCTTATGATATCAATGCAATTCCCGTCTCCATCCTCATCGATTCTTCGGGGGTGGTAAGAAGGGTTTACTCGGGTCCCAAGAATTGGCTGGATATCGGCATTCGAAGGGAAATTGAAATCTTACTGAAATAAAATCTGCCTTCTCGTAGGATTAGTCTTTAGATGCGCATTTCGTGGAAGGAAAAACTCGCTATCTTCTTGATCTATGCGGTGGCTTACGCCTTCCTCTATGTCTTTCCCAATGTTTATTCGGGTTTTAAACCGGTTTTTCTTCGTATGACGGAGCTTGATACTCAAATTCCGTTCGTTCCCTGGACGTTTCTGGTCTACCTTTCGGACTATATTCTCATCTTGACGGTGATTTTCCTCATTGGCCGTAAGGATCAATTTTATTCCTTCACCAGAGTAAGCTTTTTGCTCCTTTTCATTTGCGGGATTTTTTTCATCTTTTTTCCGACGACCTACCCGCGGCCGGAGTATCCGGTGGTGGAGAATCCCCTTATTCGCTTCTTCATGGGCCTCGTCGGGAGTTTAGATACCCCGAAAAACTGTTTTCCCAGCATGCACGTGGCAGTCACCGGAGGTGCTGTCTTTAGCTTGAGGCACCTTCCGCGCCGGCTATTTATCTTTTATATCTTCTGGGCGGTTGCCATTTTTCTCTCCACCCTCACCACGAAGCAGCACTATCTGGTGGATGTACTGGGAGGGGTTGGAGCCGTGGCGTTGGTTGCGTTCCTGGAGTGGCGTGTGTTACACCCCAGCCATGCGCCCCTCCCTTCAAATCCTACAACTTATTGAAAACGAATGGGAAATCGACCGGGTTAATGAAGATGTGACGGTTCGTTTGCTGGGGGATAAGGCTTCGAGGTCCTGCACTGCCTCGGTAAAAAGCCGAGAGGTTGGGGTCTTTTGCGGGGAGTCGGTTTTCGACGCTTATCTGGCACTCATTCCCTCGTTGAAAGCGGAAGCGAAAGTTCGAGATGGCGAGCCGGTCGAAATTGGACAGGAGCTCCTTCGTTTGACCGCGACCGCGGGAGAATGCCTTTCCCTTGAGCGCACACTCTTAAATCTACTCTCCCATCTTTGCGGGGTCGCGACTTTGACCGCGCAATATGTAAAGCGAGTCGAGGGCTACCCGACCAAAATTCTTGCGACTCGAAAAACACTTCCGGGGCTTCGGGAGCTGCAACTCCAGGCAGTCGTTGCGGGAGGAGGTTTCGTGCACCGGAGGTCTCTTTCTGACGGGATTCTTATCAAGGACAACCACATCGAGATCGCGGGTGAGGAAGATCTTTTGAGGCGCGCACGCGAGCACCGTTCCCCCCTTCACCGAATCGAAATCGAAGTCCAGTCCCTATCCTCCCTCGATCGCGTGCTTGCGGTGGGTGCCGACGTGATCATGCTCGATAATTTGTCTGAAAGTGAAATGAGAGAGGCCATTAAACGCATTGCGGGGCGAGCGGAAATCGAGATCTCGGGTGGTGTGAGTCTTGATACTGTCGGTGAGTACGCTCGGCTTGGGGCACACTATATCAGCGTGGGACGTTTGACTCATTCAGTGAAGGCATTGGACCTGACCCTGGAGTTAAAGACTTGAGCCAGCCTACTGAAACAAGTTGCCTCGTTATTGGAAACGGTATCGCAGGGCTTTCTGCGGCCGTGGCCCTCGCCGATAGGGGGGTCGACACTATTCTCGTTTCGGCGGCACCTCATGTGAGCGAATCCAACACCGTTTATGCTCAAGGGGGAATCATTTATGAAGCCGCCTCTGCCAATCCGGATCGTTTAATCAACGATATTTTGGAAGCGGGAGCCCGCTCGAATTATCTTCCCGCCGTTCAGCAGGTGGCTCATCTTGGGCCGCGCTTGGTGCGCGAGGTGCTCATTGAAAAGGCGCGGGTGGCGTTCGATAGGGATTCGCAAGGGTCCTATCACCTCACGCGGGAGGGCGGGCACAGTGAGAGCCGTATCCTTCATCATGGAGATGAGTCGGGAAAATCAATTGAAGAGTCGCTCATTCAATATTGCCGGGATAAGAATAGACTTCAATTTCTACCCGGATCGACGGCGGTGAACCTTCTCATGAATTCCTTTCATGATAAGGAAATGTCGTTTCGCTATGAGCCGGCTCGCTGCTTTGGCGCTTTTATTTTCGACCAAAAAAGTGAAGAGGTCTTTCCCATTTTTGCCCACCACACGGTGGTTGCCACGGGCGGAGTGGGTCAGCTTTATCAATACAATACGAATAGCAACTACGCTCGCGGTGACGGGATTGCTCTTGCGTATCGCGCTGGGTGTCGGCTGGAAAATTTAGAGTACCTTCAGTTTCATCCCACTACATTCTTCCATCCCATGGCCCCACGTTTCTTGGTTTCTGAAGCTTTGCGTGGGGAAGGGGCAGTGTTAAAAAATATTTCTGGTGAGCGATTCTTATCGAAATACCTCCATGGATTTCCACAGCCGGAGCTTGCTCCCCGCGATAAAGTGGCGAAAGCGATTCATGAGGAGATGCTCTCCAGTGGGGCTCCATGTGTTTTTCTCGATATCAGCCACAAGCCCGCCGATTGGATTCGAGATCGTTTTCCATTCGTTCATCGTAGCTGCCTGCAGTACGGAATCGATATTACTCAGCAGCCCATTCCCGTGGTTCCGGGCGCGCACTACCATTGCGGTGGAATCTGGACGGATCTGGAAGGTCGCACTACAATTCCACGGCTCTGGGCTGCGGGCGAGGTGGCCTGTACGGGTTTGCACGGCGCGAATCGGTTAGCGAGTACGAGTCTTTTAGAAGGGTTGGTTTGGGGAACTAGAGCGGGAGAGTCCATCGCAGGGGCTCTTGCGAAAGAAGAAAACCGACCGTTTCCCAATATAGAGGCCTGGCAGCACGAGACAGTTTCCGTGGACTCGTCCTTTCTGAGCCAAGACTGGCAGACGCTGAAGCAAACAATGTGGAATTACGTGGGACTCATCAAGACCGATGCTCGATTGAGACGGGCAGAGGGAATTTTAGCGGAGCTAAAAACCGGGATCGATTCTTTCTATCAAAAAGCAGTCTTGAGCGATCAGCTCATTGGCTTGAGGCACGCGGTTCTGACGGCGAAATTAATCTTGAAGGCATGCAAAAGAAATCCTCGTAGTCACGGCTGTTACCTGCGTGAGGAGTGGGAGATCTGATGGATCTCGGTAGAATTCGAACGCTGGAGGCTTTGCCGGAAGAGGAAGCGGCAGGAAGAATACAAGCCGAGCGGGATCGCTTTGGTAAGAATCTCTGCGTGTTGGCTCATCTTTATCAAAGAAAGAAAATTACAGAGCTCGCCGATTTTGTCGGCGATTCCTACGGCCTTTCTAAATCGGCCGCGTCTTTTGATGGGGGTAAGTACATCGTATTTTGTGGTGTCAGGTTCATGGCGGAAAGTGCTGCAATCTTGGCGCGCCCTGAACAGGTCGTCCTTCATCCGGACCCCGAAGCGGGATGTCCTATGGCCGACATGGCTTCACTCGATGAAGTGCGGCGGAGCTGGAATTCCCTTTCTAGACTTTCCGGCACGACTGTCCCGGTCACCTACATGAATTCCACGGCGGACATCAAAGCTTTCTGCGGGGAGCGCGGTGGCACGATTTGTACTTCCAGCAATGCATCGAAGACTTTCGAATGGGCATTCCAGCAGGGGAAAAGGATATTTTTCCTTCCGGATGAACACTTGGGAAGAAATACGGCATTGAAGTATGGAATCGATCCTGAGGAAATTGTAGTTTGGGACCCTGAGAAAACGGACGGCGGGGAGCCGGAGAGCTATGAAGAAGCGAAAGTGATTTTGTGGAGAGGGTATTGCCCTGTTCATCAAAAGTTCACCGTTCGGGATGTCGAGCATGTTCGGAGGTTTTATCCGAAGGCTCAAATTATCGTGCACCCGGAAGTTCCAGCGGAAATTGTGCAAATAGCCGATGCGGTCGGGAGTACCGATTACATCAGAAAATATGTTGCGAAGACTAAGCCCGGCGATCAAATCTTCATTGGGACCGAGATCAACCTAGTTCAGAACCTGGCCTCGCAGTACCCAGACCGATTGATTCAAAAGCTTCACCGATCTCTTTGCTTGACGATGTACCAGATTACGATGGGAAGACTGCTTTATACCCTGGAAAATTTAGAAACTCTTGAGCGGGTAGTGGTGCCGGAAGAGGTAAGGCATTTTTCTCGCGTGGCTTTAGATCGCATGCTAAGTCTTACCGCCGTCTGAAACTCTAAAGACGTCCTTGCAAGGTGGCATATGGGCGTCGATGCTCCTATTCAGATTATGGAGGGTGTCGCGGAAACTTCCTCCTGCAGCGACCTCCACCAAGTGATCGGCGTCGTGGCGATTCGCGCGAATGATGGTCTCGATAGGAAGTTGTCTTTGTTCAATTTCTCCCAAGTCATCAACGAATTGCGTACCGGTCTCGAGAAGAAGTTTATCCCCAGTCTCGCCTTGGGGAGCCACTCTTAAAATACTCTTCGGGACAACCCAGTATGCCACTTTCACCCTTTCCCCTTCCCGAGCGCGTTTGAGTTTCTGCACTTCGTGAGGAGCGATCAAGACAGCGTTCT
>JAHFAF010000213.1 GCA_023250715.1 Pseudobdellovibrionaceae bacterium
TTTGGGAGAGAATTTCCATGAGCGCCGCCAGATTTTCTTCGGTTTTCAGATCCACTGGTACCTTCAATTCCGACAACTCTTTCGCTACCGGACGAATTCTCTCCTGTACGTGGGCTTTGGGATTCACTGCCGTGACCTCGCGCTCAAGATCCTTCTGCGGCAATGACTTCGCCTTTCCGATCCACTCCTTGTGATTCTCCTTCGTAACGACTGGCGCGATTCTACGGGCTTGGGACAAAGTGAGACCTCCCTCAAGAACAGCCTGCTTGATCTGGGGAACTTCATCTGACTTTTCGGCCACGATTTTGAAGTAGTAAGCCTGAGCGCGGGAAAGCTTCAGTCGCCTCTCACAGTAGTCGAAGATCCCTGAGTAATTGAGAACCGCAAAGAGTCTACGTCTTCGCATCTCAATCAACACCGTAAGTAGCAACCCCTCGGTGCGTAGGTAATCAGTGGCAAGTCCCTTGGCCTTCTCATCGAATTCATGAGCTGAATCTTTCATGAAGAGAGATTTAACATGGTTTTTTTATCGTCGATTTTACGCGCTACGAAGGGTTAAGGGACAACACGTATCCGCGACCACCCCCGGTGCCCATTTTTCTTTATTGTGCGTGTCTCGCGGTATTTTACGCACTCGGAACGGCAATGTGATTGGAGCCGTGATGAGGGACCGACAGGGGACAGTTTCGATCGATAAGTATGTCAATAGTAATTGGGGAGCGCGCTCCATTTCCTCGAGGAAATGGGAATACTGCTCGGAGAGAGACTCGAACTCTCACAGGTTTCCCTATACGGTCCTGAGCCGTACGCGTCTACCAATTCCGCCATCCGAGCATAGTGGAGAACCTTGATAAACTTTATTAACTGAACCCCTTACCCTTGTCCATGATTCGCCTATTCGATTAGCGCCGCCAAGAAACGAGTCCGCGAATCCATTGCCCAGCAGCCCTTGCCACATCTCCGCAGACTTCCTTTCGGGTACTTCTTCGAAACGTAGGAACTCCGTGGGCCTCTCGAGCGCTTAAGAAGGCATGAGTTAAGAAATCATGATCCCCCCCGGCTGCCCTAGGCAGGGAGACTACCCGTCCGTCCGCCCAATGAGTGGGCTGTTTAGCTCTCTTTACCAAGGTATCGTAGTCGGATTGTTTTTCCACCCAGACCAAATCTCCTTGAGCGATTTTTCCCACTTCGAACTCCGTCGCCCCTTGACTCTCCAACGACTTTGGCTCAATGACGTCCGCCTTTCTTGCCTCTCTATCCCAGCTCAAGACATTCACGGGAATTGGTGTGCGGCACCCTCTGGGACAGTAGGCATATCTTTGGCTCTTCACATCGTACACGGCGGGGAGTGGAGGAGCGATTTTCCGACTCTCAACAAAGCTAGACTGCGCGTTTGGCTTTACCATGAGAACTGGCTCACCGGAGGAAACGTCGACTAAATACTTGGGCGACTCATCGATGGCCTGCCCTCGCCTTAACGCCCCCTTTGCTTCCCGAACACTCACCTCTCCTTTTTCGGCAAGACTCTCGATTCGCCGGTATTCCGCGAGCGAAATTTTCATTTGGGCGGTAAACCAAGTCTGGGAAAGAAAGGGAGGGATGGCATTCGGACCCAAGGCAGAGGACAATGCCGAAAAGGAAAGAATTCCGCCCTCGACGCCCGGCTCGATCTTAATCGATCCATGAATCATTCCCTCTTTCGGAAAGGCGCCCTCTATTCTCGGTAACACCCCAACGGAAACGGGGATTTCCTTCGCCTTGCCCACCCGCCTTTTTTCGTCGTAAGCGGCTCTCGACTTGGGGCTCTCAAGGGCAGAGATCGCTTCTGTGATTGGTATGGCCCCATGAACCATCACTGTTTGTAATCCTTTGTTTTCAGTGAAGCGGTCGGTGTGAATGTCTTTTCGAACCTCTTTGATTCTTGCGTCAACTTGGGCTTGTGAAGCCGTAGGGGAAAGGCCCAGCCTCTCATAATAGTCCTCGGCCTCGGGCTTGAGCCCATCCACGGCAAAAGCTAAAGAGTTAAACAATAGAATGAGAAGCGCTATCCGCATGCCCGTACCACCACGCGTAACCGTGCAAACTTCGTTCCCTTTGGCACAGGCGAAAATCGTCAGCACTGTCTAATTCTTGCCAGCGGTTTGCGGTTCGCCTAATTTCCAGGCTTGCTTTAGAGCATTCTTCTTCACGAAATGACGCAGAGACAAACAAAAAAAGGGTTTCTTTTGACCTTCGAAGGCGGCGAAGGGGCTGGGAAAAGCACCCAGATCCGGGCACTCGTTCAATGGTTTAAGCAACACCACATTCCTTTCGAAGTGACCCGACAACCGGGGGGAAGTGCGCTGGGTAAAGGGCTCAGGCGACTCGTTCTAAGCACCAAGACCAAAAATCTTTCCTCGCGGGCTGAGCTTCTCCTTTATGAGGCGGATCGGGCTCAACATGTTCACGAGCAGGTGGGTCCCGCCCTTCAAACGCGAAAAGTAGTTGTGAGCGATCGCTTCGCCGATTCCTCGACCGTCTACCAAGGCATTTGCCGAAATCTTGGAGTGGATTGGACGGAGGAGCTCAACCGTTTTGCGACTTCAGGGCTCGAACCAGACCTTACTATCGTTCTCGACGTGCCGGTGGAAACTGGACGAGAAAGACTTAAGAAACGACGCGGCCTGGATCGCATCGAACGGGAAAAGGCGGACTTCCATCGAAATGTCCGAAATGGGTTCTTGCGCCTAGCCCGTAGAGCCCCACATCGGATAAAGATTGTGAATGGGACCAATCCCAAGAGTGAAGTAACGAAAGAGATCCTTCGCCACCTCGAGCCAAAACTCAGGCGTAAGGGCTTTAGAATATGACCACGCTAGAACGCTTACAGGAATACATTCGAGGAGGACGAGTTCACCCTGCTCTTCTCTTGAGTGGGCCCGATCCTCGGCTAAAATTTCAGGCCGCTAAAAATTTGGCGAAGCAGCTCATGTGCACTCAAGGGAATCAGGAGCGATTTTGCGGCGAGTGCTCGCCTTGTAGGCGCATTCAAAAAGAGGTTCACCCGGACGTCTTAATCCTTCGCGAAGAAGGAGAAGAGCTAATTAAAATAGATACGATTCGAGAGCTTTGTCATCAGATGGAGGTAAGCCCCATCGAGGGTGGCCGTAAAATCGCGGTTATCGATGAGTGCCACCGGATGAACACCGCTTCCGCGAATGCTTTTTTAAAAACTTTGGAAGAGCCAGGAGCAAATCGGCACTTCTTTCTTCTGACAAGTCAGCCCTCGGCATTACTACCGACGATTCTTTCCCGCTGTTTGCAGTTTTCTTTTAAGCCGGGAGAAAGCCTTCCTGTTTCAGAGGTTAAATCACAGGCCCAAAGAGAAGCGCTTGTGGCCTACTTGAAATCGCCCAATCCGCCCGGGCAGGTTCAAGAATGGACGGAGAAGGAGATGGCATTCTCTTTTCTTCAAACTTTGCAGGCGGAGATACGGGCGATCTTAAACTCCTCTCACTCCCTGCCCGAGCTGAGCCGGTATTCTTCGCAGCACCTTCTTGACTCCTTCGAGGCGGCGGTAGAACTCGAGGGGCGTTTGCGTTCAAATGCCAACTACGGTTTACTAGTAGAAAGTTATTTAAGACGTTATTTTCCAGCGGAACTTTAGATGAGCTCACCCTTCTACATCACCACTCCCATTTACTATGTTACCGACGCGCCTCACATTGGCCATCTCTACACGACGGTCGCTGGCGACATTCAAGCGCGTTACCACAGGCTTCTAGGAGACGATGTTTGGTTTCTCACTGGTACTGACGAGCATGGGCAGAAAATAGAAAAAAAAGCGCGCGAGACAAAAGAAACTCCTCAGCAACTCGCAGACAGAGTAGTCGAGCGTTACCGTACGGCATGGACAAGATATGGAATTACCTACGACGATTTCATCCGCACTACCGAAGAGCGGCACAAGAAGACGGTGCAGGAGTTCGTCGCCCAGCTAATGAAAACGGGCGATATTTACCTCGATGCTTACGAGGGCTGGTATTGCGTTCCCGATGAAACGTATTGGACGGAGACTCAAGTCGTCGATGGAAAATGCCCTGACTGTGGGCGGTCCGTGGAAAAATTAAAGGAAGAAAGTTATTTCTTCAAGATGTCTGCGTACCAAGAAAAGCTCTTGGCCCACATTAAGAATAATCCCGATTTTATTTTTCCGGAGAGTCGCAAGAACGAGGTCTTGGGCTTCATTCAGCAAGGATTGAAGGATATCAGCATCAGCCGCACCACAATCCAGTGGGGAATTGCGATGCCAGGCGATCCCAAAGCGACGAAAGAGCATAAGATCTACGTTTGGTTTGATGCGCTCACGAACTATATTTCCGCGCTCGGCTACTCTAAAAAAGATCCGAAGTATTCCAAGTATTGGCCGGAAGCGATTCACCTCGTCGGTAAAGACATTCTTCGCTTCCACGCTATTTACTGGCCGACGTTTTTAATGGCACTGGGCCTTCCTCTACCTAAAAAGATCGTGGCGCACGGCTGGCTGACGGATGCCAATCGAAAAATCAGTAAGTCTTTGGGTAATGTCATCGATCCGATGCAGCTCGCCGAAGAGGTCGGGGTGGATGGCATGCGGTTTTTTCTCTTTCGCGAGTTCGCCTTTGGTCTCGACGGCGAGTACACGAAAGACGTCATGTACCAGCGGATTAACTCCGACCTGGCGAACGACTACGGCAATTGCATCAACCGTCTTTGCGCGATGACCCAGAAATATTTAGGAGAGAAGGAGTTAGACGTCGCAGACATTCTAACTTCCGAATCGACTTTGCATCAGACTGCTCTGGAAGCCGTTCCTCTTATGCACAAGGAGCTTCAAGGTTTTAGCTATCACCGTGCGCTGGATCAAATCTGGCGGCTCGTTGGCGGCGTCAATCGCTTCATCGAAACGAATGCGCCGTGGACACTTGCCCGCTCCTCGATTGAAGCGGACCAGAAAAAACTCAAACTCGTTCTCGTGCATTGCCACGAAAGCCTGCGTATTGCCTCTCTTTGTCTGCTTCCTTTCGTTCCGACGATGGCGGAGAAAGCATTGCAGTACCTCGGTGACAAGGAAAAACCTGCAATGAACCGCGCGGAATGGGGCAAGGGCCCGAAGAAAATTACGATCACGAAAGGGGATCCACTCTATCCCCGTTTGGAGATGAAAGAGACTTGAAACTCGTCGATACCCACGCGCACTTGGCCTTGCTCGATCACTGCCCTCTCGAAGACATTCTCGCCCACGCAAAAGCTCAAGGGGTGGAGCGAATGGTGAGTGTTTCCACCGATGAGGGCAGCTGGGAATCCAATCGCAATATCGCAGAAAGCCACCCGCACATTTATTATACCTTGGGCCTTCACCCTCACGATGCCCTTCGCTGGCCCGAGTGCGCTGGTAAACTGAATGGGCTTTTTGCCACAGGGCATGCGCCTCACAAGTGTGTGGGAGTGGGAGAGATGGGGCTCGACTTTCACTACAATTTCTCTCCCCGTGAAATCCAGCTCGATGTGCTTGAAGCGCAGTTTGCGATCGCCCGCAAGGTGAACCTCCCCGTCATCTTGCATTGTCGGGACGCTTTCAAAGAGATGTATCAAATGATTCGTGACGTGGGCTTAAGCGATCGCGGCGGCGTCATGCATTGCTTCACGGGAGATGCGGAACAAGCGAAGGAGGCAGTGGCTCTGGGCCTAATGATCTCTTTTTCTGGAATTCTGACATTTAAGAACTCTTCTTCCTTACGGGAGGCCGCGAAAGTGGTCCCCGAAGACCATCTTTTGGTAGAGACCGATTGCCCCTTTCTCGCCCCAATCCCTTTTCGGGGAAAGCCGAATGAGCCAGCCTATCTCCCCATGACGGTACAGACCCTGGCCGCGACACGCGGCGTTTCGACGGAGTTCATGGCTGACCTGACTTTCGAAAATGCGGTAAGATTCTTTCAGCTATGAAAAGAATACTGATCGTCGGAGCGAGTAGCTTCGCGGGATCGAATCTCGCGTTGTTCCTGCGAAAAAAATACCGAGTGATGGGAACTTATTTTCACCACCGTATACAAATCAACGATGTTCTTTCTTTTCGATTTCCACTCTCCACAGAAACCAAGTTTAAATCGCTCATTCGCATTGCGAGGCCTGACGTCATTCTCTATTGCGCAGGAGAAAGAAATGAATCGAAGTGCTCTCAATCTCCGATTGAAACGCTTTTCCTCAACGCGGGAGCGCCCTCTGAACTTTTTCGAGCAGCACGTGAGGTATGTCCCAAGATACCGAAGTTTATTTATTTCTCGTCCTCTAAGGTATTCTCGGGAGTAAAAGGGCATTACTCCGAGGAAGACATCCCTGACGGGCAGTCGAGTTATGGAAGATCTAAGCTAGCGGGAGAGGAAGCGCTCTCTAGATTCGAAAATACTTACATTCTGCGCTTGGGTACTTTGTTTGGACTCGGGTCCTCAGGCCAGGACTCGATTGTGAATCGATTCTTAACGTCGTTGTGGAAAAAGGAGCTCATCCCGCTCATTCATGACGAATACCGAAGTTTTTTTTCAGTAGATGATCTTTGCCGCGCCATCGATCTTATCATCGAGTCGGAAACTTGTCCGGAGGGAATTTATCATCTTGGAAATCCTCATCGAGAATCCTATTACGATTTCGGTCTTCATTTAGCGCACGCCTTTAACCTGCAGGACACTGGACTTCTCAAGATCTCTGGCAAAAGCATTTCCGAACATGGCTTTCGCCCCGAGGATCGCGGCCACGATTTAAGCCTATCCACCGATCGCTTTTCAAAGCTCTTTCCATTCCACGCCAAGGAAACGGAATTTTCCTTGCGCCTCATCCAATACCGCCTACGCAAAGGCACGCAGTAAATCTAGCGTGAGTGGCGAAAAGCCTGGACCACTGCACAGAGTGTGTACACTTTTCACAATTCCCCTAGTATTTAATCAAATACTTTCGACCATTTAACTTGGCCCGCCGGTTGCAAATATCACCGGTAACGTGCGAATACTTTGGGTAATCATTCTGCTGTTTTCAGGGTCTCTTAGGGCCGGTGTGCTCGAATTGAACCACCAGGAGATGAAAGACGTGGTGAAGATTGCGCGCGCGATCAGTGTAGTCCGCCCCAATCTCGATGACGGAAAATATTTGTCTTATGCGCTCGGAATTTACCGCGCCTCCCTCAAGTACAACGTCGAGCCGTCCGTCTTAATTGCTATTACACAACAGGAAACCGGTTTTAGAGAAGATTTGCCAGAAGGAAAAGCGGGCGAGCTAGGCATTTGCCAAGTGTTGAAGGGCTGGCTAAAAAACCCGCGCTTTAAATCGGAATTCAAAACCGCCAAGGTGAAAGACTTTCATCGACCCGGAAAATCTTTTCTCTTTGCGGCTTGGATTTTAGCGGATTTGAAAAATCGCATTACAAAAGGTTCGCTTCCCTACTGGTCCTATTACAATGCAACACGCTTCCACAATCGCTTTAAGTATTTCCTCTCTGTGAATAAATATGTGGCCCTTCTGAAAGACAAAGAGCACCTCTTTGACGATAAAGCA
>JAHFAF010000214.1 GCA_023250715.1 Pseudobdellovibrionaceae bacterium
GTGGATCTGCTGAAACGAGTCCACAAAACAATGCCACAAATTCCGGTGATATTGATGACCGGATTCGCGGATCTTCAGTCGACAGACGCAATACAAAACGGCGCGAGCGCGATGTTCGGTAAGCCCCTGGACCGCAAGGCCTTACTCCGAGGAGCGGAAAACGCACTTAGAGTCGCGAAAGGGGGAGCTTCGTGAGCTTGCCTAATACAAACCCGATTGAATCGAGCGATGCTCTAGCCGCCGCTTTGTTAAATCGCCTTGAAGGCGCCCTCATTCTGCTGGATGGGCAGGACCGGGTCATTCATTTCAATCACGCGGCTCTCAGCCTATTCGGGGATCTAGCAGTGGGAAACAAGATGAACCACTTAATGGAGGGTGTGAAAATCTATTTGCCCGACCAGCGCACTCCGGTGGTACCTTCCTTTCTTTCCATGGCGGGGGATAGACGTGAGAAACTTCCCGCGCGCTGGGAATTTTTTTGGGTTGGGCCTCGGCAAACGGAGGGCGAACCTATTTTGGTCCTGGCCGATCGCTTCAGCTCAAAGGAATTGCCGGAGGGCACTCTACTTCTCATTACGAAATGGAGCGAACTCCGCCCCATCATTCGAGCGCCAGGTCTTAAACAGATGGAAATTAGAGCCTCGGTTGAAAAAGCAATGACAGCCGCGTTCTGCAGTCAGGTGGCTCACGACATCAACAACGCACTGGGGGTCATCAAGGGATTTGCGGAGACCTTGCAAGACTTTCTAGAATCCGGCAAGCAGGTGCCACTGAGAATTGCCTCCGCCATTTTGAATGGAGCGGATCGCCTGGAAAACCTGTCGGGAGCGATCCGTAAAAGAGGAGCAATTCTAGGCGAGCGTAAACAAATCAATCTGAATGAAATGCTCAGAGATACAATTACCAAGCATTTTAATCCAATACTGACCCTTGCTAATATTAGGCTGAATGTGCAGCTAGCCGATACCTTACCTCATTTCAAAGCAGATGAAGAAAAACTAGCATCCCTACTCTTATCTTTTTTTCACCTCACGCTTGCGAACTGTGAAGTCATAGAGCCTCTGGGACCTCATCACCTCTGGCTCAAAACCGAGGCCGGACCGGACAACAGCATCACACTCATTTACGAAGACGACTGCTCGGAAAAATCTCTTCAAGATGGCTTGGAACAACTATCCATTTTTCCCGTCATCCATCGTATCGCCCTCTCCCACCAAGCGAGTCTTCTCGCCGAGATAAGGCCACCCCACGGAATAAAATTCTCAGTCCACTTCCCTGGGAATCCGAGAGCTTGAAAAAATTTTTCGGTTTTGAGAACTACCCAGATCCGCGGATTAAAGGGCCGCCAACCGCCCGAGAGCCTTTGCTATTCATAACACCCAGTAGGCGGGCAGCAGAATGCGTCTCACCCGCGAGGTATCTCTGATTCTGTATTGCAACAGCGCTGTTCGACCAAGGTGGGAAAGCCTCACGAGACGTATCGTGGGTCGAACAAGGCCCTTGAATCCGCGGATCTGGGTAACTAACTTCTAATCATTAAACTTGTATCCAATTCCACGAATCGCAACTACCTGCTTTCCTGCTCTCCCCAACTTTTTTCGAATGGCAGCCATGTGAACATCGATCACGCGATCGGTAGAATTGAGCTGTTCTGAAGATATTTTATCAAGCAATTGATCCCGGGTGAAGACTCGCCCAGGGGCCGCCACCAAGGTCCAAAGAATTTTGAATTCCGAAAGAGTCAATTTCACGGGCTTTTTGTGCACCAGCATTTCGAACCGGCTGGAATTGATCTGGATCGGGCCGATTTCAATCTGCTCGCCCCCTTCTCCCGCACTCGCCCTACGCGAATTTCGCCTAATTACGGCTCGAATTCGCGCCACCACCTCTTTGGAATGAAATGGTTTGGTAATATAATCTTCTCCTCCTATTTCTAGTCCCAAGACGATATCACTCTCACTTTTCCTGCCAGTAAGAAAAATTACTGGGACATCCTCGGTCGCCTTACACTTCTTCAATTTGTGGCACACATCGATCCCGCTGATATCGGGCAATCCCAAATCGAGAATGATTAACATCGGCCTTAGTTCGACGGCCAGAGGTACCGCCCGTTTCCCCTCTCCCGCCGAATGGATCTCCAGGCCTTCTTCCTTTAGAGCCTCTCTCAAGAGCTCCACAATTTCTGGCTCGTCCTCGATAACTAGAATTTTTCGGTTCGATTTACCAGGCACGAAACCACCTCCAAAACACATTCTAACATACTGAAATTAAGAATAAATTAATGGATGCGTCGCATGATTCCGTCTTATCTCTCTCTTAACAAACCTCTGATAACTTAGAGCCTTAAGTGAATGAGAAAAGGGAGGATCCGCAAGGCGGAGGGAGGGCCTCTTGAAAATCAGTGGTTCCTTTTCGCTCGTTGAGCCTGGCCGAGAATATCACGTGCCCAATAAGGAAATAGATGATCAAGATCGTCTATGCCTCAATGAAAGAATGGCTTCCGTAGGGATGCTGGCGGCAGGTGCCGTTCACCAGATCAATAGCCCACTGACGCAAGTTTCCGCCTGCTTGGAGCTAATTGCCGAAGAGGTTTCTCGATTAGGGCCGGCGGCTCAATCCGATAGCGCCACCCGCATTGCAGAGCTCTTGAAAAAGGCCAGGGATAATGCCGAGAGAATCAAAGCGTTCATTCACGACATCAGCACCTTTTCACGAGTGGGCGGAGACAAGGCAGTGGCCATAGACATCCGCCGTATTTTGGATTCTTCAGTCAATTTCGCCCAATTCGAAATTCAGAACCGGGCGCGTTTGACTAAAAACTATGCGGAAGTTCCGCCCATTCGAGGCAATGGAGGTCAACTGAATCAAGCCTTCATGAATCTCCTTCTAAATGCTGCCCAAGCCATTCCCGAGGGAGAAAAATCAACAAATGAAATCCGTGTTTCTACTGAAGTGGATGTCTCAGGCCGAGTAATAGTAACCATCTCCGATACGGGCTTCGGCATCCCAACGGATTTACTAGGTCGAATCTTTGACCCTTTCTTCACAACTAAGCGCGACGGAGAAAGTACCGGCCTCGGGCTATCCATCGCTAAAAGTATTATTCTATCCTGCGGGGGTGAAATAAAAGTAACGAGCCAGGTAGGCAAGGGGTCAACGTTCACCGTAATTTTTCCCGGACTTCCACGTAAAGTTGCAATTCAAGCCCCGGTTTCGATTCGACCCAATCATGTAGCAACCTCCTCAGCAGCGCCATCTAAGAGAGCTCGTATTTTGGTAATCGATGACGAAGCAGGAATCGGGGATTTGTTAAACACCATTTTTGCGACAGACCACGACGTTGTGAATGCTTCTAGTGGGAGCGAAGGGCTGAAGCTGCTGGCGGAAGGGGGCAACTTTGACGTCATTCTTTGCGATTTGATGATGCCGGAAATTACTGGAATGGAGGTATTTGAAAGGCTGAAAAAATTACGACCGGAGATGACGAACAAATTCATTTTCATGACCGGAGGTACTTTTACCTCTCATTCCCAGGAGTTTGTGAAGAGTTCGTTCAATCGAACCATTGAGAAACCATTCAAAATTGGAGCCCTAAGACAGCTCGTTTGTGAAATGGTCACTCCCGAAGCGCCCAGGAAGGCTTGATGACTCTCTGGAGTTTCAGTGAAGCTGCTACCGCTCTATTGATTCTTAGCGTAGGCGCCAAGATCTATATTCGAAGCAAGACCTCGCCTACGGGCCGGCTTGTAGCCTCTTTCTACATGTTCCTGGCCACACTTACGTTCCTCGAATTCCAATTGCTGGCTACCGGACCGAACTCCTCTAGCATGGCCTATTTGTGGGCCTCCTTGCATCAGTGCTGGCCCCTTTTGATGGCGCTTCTGGTCCATGTTTCCTTGCGGGTCGCTCGCCGTAAAGACCTTCTAAAGCTCCTTCTCCTTCCCTGCTATGCGATCGCCATAACTCTAGCCGGCATCGGAGTTTTTTTCCCCAATTTCACCTTAGCAAGCATGGAGTATCAATCTTGGGGATGGCTCGAAAAATCCACGCCCGAGTGGACACCCATAGCGGCGGTCTTTTCTCAAAGTTACTGTATCTTTGCATCGATAATTCTTTGGCTCCATTTCCGTCGTTGCAGGGATCGCCAGGAGAAGCGACAGGCTTTAATAATGTTCCTTTCAATTCTTTGCTATCTCTTGAGTGCGGGCTCTCACCCCATACACGAGCATTTTTTCTTCGATTCAATGCCTCCGCCACATGCTTATCTAGCCCTTTTGAGTACACTCATTGTGCTCTACGGTATGTGGCGACACCAACTCTTTCTAAACCCTGAACAAGGACAGAAATCCGGCAGGGTGAAAGAGCTCGAAATCCCGAATGCAAGGATGGGAGCGATCCGCGGAAATCTCACCTCTAGATACGTGGTGTATTTGTTAATCACTGGATTCGCTCTCGTCTTCAGCTATGGCGCTTTTATTTTTTACTCGAGAAGCATGGTCAGCGACGGTCACCTGATTAATATTAGCGGTCGTCAACGTATGTTATCGCAGAGAATCATCCTTCTTTCCATGGACCGCACCCTCTCCCCAGATTCTCAAAGCCTTCATTATATTCAGAAGAACTTGGATCAAGCGCTCTTGGAATTGGAGCAAACACATCACACTCTTACAAGTCGAAGGGAAATAAGCCCGCTCCACCGTCTCATCTACTTTGGTAGTCGCTATGCCTTGGACCAAAAAATCCATGAGTTTCTCTCCGAATTTAGGTCGCCAAATACATCCTTGATGCGGCAGAAACTCTATGTCTCTCTCCATCTCAGCCCGTTGCTAGAGGGCCTTGAAAAGGATGTCAGTCTCTTTCAAGAGGAGAATAAAATACGAGGGGAGACTCTCGGGCGCGTCCAAGGCACTATCGTTATCCTAGGAATACTAGGGCTCATTTTTGCCGCGGCATTTGTCCTGAGGCCAATGGTAGTGGAATTTTCGTCAATGGCCGATCAACTAACAAAATCTAACCAAAATCTGCTCCACGAGCGCAATCAATTGAATCTTCTTTTGAAAATAATGACGATCGCAAATACCTCTAAGACTCTAGACAGCGCTATTCAGGAAACCCTCCATGAAGTGTGTCGGAACACTTATTGGCCCGTGGGACACGCCTATACTTTAAGTCCCACCGATCCCAACTTACTGATCTCCACCAAGCTTTGGCATCTGGAGGAGGAAGACACATTCGGTACTTTTCAGGCTGTCACCGAACGCACCAACCTTCGACCCGGTGAGGGGCTGCCTGGGAGAGTGCTATCAGCTCATCAGTCCATTTGGATCCCCGACGTTTCAGTCGATGCGAACTTCCCCAGAAATAGAGTCGCACGGGACATTGGGGTGCGATCTGGATTTGCCTTCCCCATCTTGTCTCAGGGAAAGACCATTGCAGTATTAGAGTTCTTCTCTAAAGCAGTCATCGAGAAGGATCCCTCCTTGCTCGAGCTCATCAGTAATATCGGGCGAGCTCTGGGCCAGGTTTATGAACGAGAGACCTCTGCCGCTGAAATAGAACAGGCCAATGAATTTCTGGAAGACCGAGTGGAAGCAAGGGCCGTGGAGCTGAAATTCAAAAATAGAGAATTGGAAGAGATTGCCCAGAAACTAAAGGAAAGTGAAGAGAAGCTTCGCTCCTTAATAGATTCCACTGCAGATGCTATTTTTACAACTGATAAGAGTGGGGTTTTTCTTAATTGTAGTCGCGCCATCTTTCGAACACTCGGCTACTCAGAAGAAGAACTGATCGGAAAACCTTTAACTACCCT
The DNA here is from genome assembly GCA_023250715.1 of Pseudobdellovibrionaceae bacterium. Classification (GTDB taxonomy): domain Bacteria; phylum Bdellovibrionota; class FAC87; order UBA2466; family UBA2466; genus JAHFAF01. Next base: position 5,810 of record JAHFAF010000214.1, read on the forward strand.
TCTGCCGGAGAGCTACAAGAACTCTCCACTCACCACTGAAACCGTCGGCGTGCCCCTCGAACTAGAGGCGCGTCACAAGAACGGCGAGCGCATTCCGGTGGAAATTTCTCTTTCGACGTGGAACACAAGATCTGGGTATCACTTCAGCGGAATTCTCCGAGATATTCGGGCGAGAAAACTAGCCGAAAAGGAAAAAGAGGAAATTAGGCAACAGCTCATCCAAGCGGCTAAACTGGCTTCGGTGGGCACATTGAGCGCTGGAGTCGCGCACGAGTTGAATAATCCACTCACGGCGATCAAGGGATTCGCCCAGGTAGTTTTCACCAAATCAAAGAATAGGAGAATCAAGGAAAGAGCAAATCATATCATCGCCGCAGCCGACAGAATGAAAACTATCGTAGATCAACTCCGAAATTTTTCTAGAAAAAGAACGGAGGCAGATTTCATACGATTTGATATCAATCAGTGCATTAGAAGTTCTTTAATTATTTTGGAATCTCAACTCAAAGTGGAGGATATTCAGATTGAGCTAAATCTAGCTAGCGAAGGAGCCTACCTTTTGGGAGATCCAAATCAAATTGAAAGCGTTTTTCAAAACCTGATTTCAAACAGTAAGGATGCCTTTGAGTCCATCAAGGATCGACGGTCAAAGAAAATCGAGTTCACTACAATGCTAGATTCGAAAGGAGCTCTGTCCGTAAAATACCAAGACAACGCCGGCGGAATGAGTAAGACGACCCTGGGGAGAATTTTCGAGCCATTCTACACCACCAAAGATATCGGTAAAGGTACCGGCTTAGGAATGTCGATTTCCCATAACATTATTAAACAACACAAGGGGGATATTGAGGCGACTAGCATTCCCGGGCATGGGACGGTCTTCACACTTTCCTTTCCAAGTGCTGGGAAGGGAAAACCCGTACTGGTGGTAAACGAGGGGAAAATAATAAGAAAAAACAGATCTCGACCCAAACTGCTTATTGTAGATGACGAGGAGCTTATCACTGAGCTCCTCCAGGAGTTCCTCGCTGACGATTACGATCTGGAGGTTTTCAATGATTCACTTAAAGCCCTCGCAAGAATTAAAGAGAATGTTTTCGATCTCATTCTTACGGATTTGAAAATGCCAAAAGCGTCGGGGGCGCTTGTCATTGAGGCGATCAGAAAGCATCAACCTAAGACATCTATCATTCTTCTGACTGGCTGTGGACCAGACGAGGAGCTCGTCGAGGGGATAGAACAAACTTCAAAAGTTGTAGTGTTATACAAACCCTTTCACGGGCGTGAGCAGGTGAAACGGCTCATTCATTCCGTTTTAAGAAAAGAAACCGGACTAAAACAGGTGGCCTAAATGTAGCCGCCTAGTTTTCGCTGTAAGGCTTTAGCAACATTCCTTCCATGCCGTAGTAATTTTCGTCATGATGCACGTTCAGATAGTCAGCGTAGGTTCCAGTGGATCTACCGGGCATATGCTTCATGAAATCTTCGGCGTGGCTGGTGCCATCTGCGAACGACACATAAGGTCGCATCTTCATAGACGAACCCCCAGGATAAGCCATGCTGCAAGGCCCGGCAGCTAAAAACTTAAAGACACGAACTGGGTCTTTACTAAAGCGCAGCCGCGACGGCTCCTGTTCGGCGGCTAACAGACGCGGGTCATCTTTTCGATAAAAGAGACCAGTGTTTTCCATTTCTCCAAATCGTGCTCCGGGATCGAACACTTCAAAACCCACTCCTGTAAAA
>JAHFAF010000215.1 GCA_023250715.1 Pseudobdellovibrionaceae bacterium
TCACCGAGTAGAGTCTCCGTGGAATAGAGGAGGTTTGCCCACTGGCGAGTCTCTTCCACGGCTTGTGTGAGGTTTCCTTCATTCATCCCGCGCATCAAGCGGACTTTTCCAATGAGGGCGAGCTCTTCGAATTGCGGGCTCAAGGTTTGCGTGAGGTGCAAGCCCAAGACGACGCCATTCTCATAAACTTCTTCCGAATTAGAAAGCTCGAGAATATCCCAGTAATTGAAACGTCGAAGCTCGGCCATCCAGGTGAGATCAAAATCATCGTAACGAATATCCGAATGGTGGCGCGGGAAATCCTTTCCCCACGCTCTTACCTTTTGGGCGAGTGGGGGAGGAAGTCCGATCTTAGGCGGGTTCGTTGAAATCGCGCGATTCAAATTTGGAGTCGAGGGAGCCCATTCTAATCGAAAATTTAAAAAGCTCGCGGCATTGCTTCCAATGGTGGGCACAGGGAAAACCGGTTCCTCTGCCAAAAGCCTTACGTCATCGAGAAAGGGAGCAATTTTCTCTCGTGCTTCCGTTTGAAAAGGTCTCAAGCGGATTAGAAAGTGAGCTAAGTAGACCCCCTCTTGAAGAAAGAGCGGGAATCCCACAACGATTGAAAGAACGGCCAGGCTCTTATAGAGAGGCTTTCTCGCCTTGCGAAGCGTTCGTCGGTTGAGTTTTACCTTTTTTAAGGCTGAAAGCTTGAGTCGGATTTTGGGTTTACGGAGTTTCACCTATCTCTCTTTTCGGCAAAAGAGAGAGAAATCTTTCCTGAAGTTCAGTTGAGGAATCCAGAAGTTGCTGCACTGCAGCATAACCTCGCTTCCCACCTTGTCTTGCAAGGGCCTTTGTGCGAAGCGTAATGAAGGCAAGGTCTTAGAGGGCTACTCATGTTGAAAGTATTTTTTTTTGCAATCGTCTGTTCCATCTCTCTTCTCGCAAATCCCCTGGTACTTGAGAAACAAGAAAGACTCATTACCATCCTGGGCACGAACGATATCCATGGCGGAATAGAGCCGGAGCTTAATAAGGGAAAAATGGTAGGTGGCCTCCATCTTTGGTCGGGCATTGCCAAAGCCATTCGCGAAGGTGTGGCACAGAAGTATCCCGGACAAGCGGGTGTTCTTACGGTGGATGCGGGCGATCAATTTCAAGGTACCTTGCTCAGCAATTTTGACGAAGGCCAGCTCGTTTTTCGTGCGATGAGTGCTATCGGATACGACGCCGTCATTCCCGGTAATCACGATTATGACTTTGGCCCCGTGGGATGGCTCGTGGATCAAAGTGAAGATAAGGCCAAGCGGCGAGAGGCCTTCGAAAAAATTATCAAGGCAGCGAAATTTCCCATGATCTCCGCCAATACATTCTTAACCAGCTCTCTGACGAGCAAGGTTGAAAATATTCGTTGTAAGGTGACGGAGGGAGAGGCCGCTATTGATTGGACCAAGGCCGAGGCTCCGAGCTTTCTCAGCCCCTACGTGATTAAATCCGTAGCAGGGGTCCGGGTGGCGATTATCGGAATTGATAATCCACATACTCCGGACACGACTACATTCGATAATGTGGCCGATCTTTGTTTTGGTGAAGAGGTGGAGCACTACGTCCGTGTGAGAGAATCTCTCGAGGGTAAGGCCGACGTCTTCGTGCTTGTGATTCACCAAGGAAATGCGAAGACGGATAAAGAGCTTGTTCCCATCATGGAGAAGCTCACGAAACCAAAACGTTTGGTGGATGCCGTCATCTCGGGGCACACCCACTGGTATTACAATGAGAAATACAACGGAGTGGCCGCAATTCAGTCCGGATCGGGAGGGTCGAGCTTCGGTCGAATCGATCTTGTTTGGGATACGAATAAGAAACAATTGGTCGATGCGAAGATGCGATCTGTTGCCGGGGTGAAAATCCTCGATAGAGAGTGCGATCCTTTCGTGAACAAATTCTCTTCGGATTTCTGCGTTGTCGGAAAAGATGGCGTCGCGTACGAGGGAATCGTTTTCACCGCGGATGAAAAAATTCATGCGATGATGCTGAAAGCTCGTGAAGTCATTAAGCCCATCGCAAGTCAGCACCTGGGTGAAATTTTGCACGGGGAGGATAAGCCCGAGCTCACTCGAGATCGTATTAAGGAAAGCCCTTTGGCGGATGCATTGACGAGTGCGTTTCGGGATGCTTCGCAGGCCGAAGTGGCGACCATCAATACCGGAGGCATTCGCGATAATATTCCCAAAGGGGAGCTCACTTATGAAAGGCTTTTCAAGGTGATCCCCTTTAGTAACCACGGCGTGGTAGTAGGCCCCATGCCTACGGATAAACTGATTCACCTGCTTTACCGTTCGATAAGGACCTGTGGCTCTTACGGAGCTCTGATGCAAAGCGGGTTGAAGGTAACCTTCCGGCGGGACTGTAAAGACGCGGACAAGACCGATGGAATCGATCCCAATGCAAAGCTCACCCACGTCGAAACCGTAACTGGAAAGGTGCTCTTCGATGAGAAGGACGGAATTCCGGGCGAGGCTCCAAAGCGTCTGACCGTAGCAACTTTAGATTTTCTGGCTGCTGGCGGCTCCGGGTTTACGGACTTTAAGGGCGAAAAGGTTTTGTCCGACATGGGAATTCTAAGAGAAGTATTGGTGGAGCAGTTTAAGAAAGTGCCGGCGGATTGGAGAGGGGAAATGGACGGTCGCTGGAAAAATGAATTGCCCGAGGATTCTATCGAAGGGCCGAAGTGAGAATTCTCCCTGAGTTCGCTTGGATCTGCTCCAGATCGGGTGCTTTTGACCGCTGGTGTTGTCCTCCGTGGTCGCCGTCCTCGACGGGCCATGGGCCCGCCTGCGGGGGCTCCCGTGTGTGTCCACACCAGCACTCAAAATCCCTCCGTCGCTGGGGGCAGATCCAAGCGAACTCAGGGATTAATGTCCGGCGATATTGATTCTGAAGTTGGTGAGTGTTCCCGTATCACTATTGAAAATATCGATTACCTTCAGTGTCCAAGTTCCGTTGGAGTGTTCCCCATAGAAGGCGTTCGAGGTAAGGACCACGCTGGATAGGTTCTGGCTTCGAGATTCAAATCCCATCGCGGAATTTCCGTTCAGAACGATGCTCTTGGTGCCACTGGGGGAATAGAGTTCAAACGCTAGATCGCCCGGGTAAGTGTGGGTCACCGAAAGTTTAATCTGAACCGCTTCAATGATAAGGTCCTGACTTACGCTCAGAGTTCTACTAATTCCTGTCTTATTGTTGTCGGGAATTGCGACTGAAATAGTCCCCGTATTTGCCCCAAAATTGGTTTCAATATAGGTGCCGAGATTCGTCGAGTAGTTCTTCGCCATATTGACGGCGTCTAGAGCATTCGCCCGCCCGAATCCGTACCAGTTGTGGAAGTGAAATCCCGCCGCATTGGTGGTCCATGCATCCTCATAGACATAGCCGGAGGGGTCGATGGAACGAGTCTGGGCAGCGATGCTTGAATCCACCTTGGTGGCGGTCGAGGCCAAAATGTGTTTTACATCACGCCACGTGAGATTCGGATTCGCTTCTAGTAGGAGCGCAACCACTCCGGTAATGGAAGGCGAGGCACTCGAAGTGCCGTTAAAAATATTGGTGTAGTTGCAGCTCGAATTCAGGGCGATTGTGCCAGCCTGAAAGGGAATGGAGCTTGCGTAGTAGGTCGGGGAATAGCCCTTAGCGCAGCTCGATTGATCGGTCGTTACCATCGCGGGATCCGTTGTGCCGTACGCTCCTCCTAGACCCGCTATCCAGAGGCAGCTTCCCGCCGAAGAATAACTCGACTTTTTTCCTTTGGCATTCATTGCCCCTACCACAATTACATAGGGTGGGGAGTTTAACGCATCTACACCCGCGGGTAGGGATAGCTTCGTCGAGCCAATCATAGCGGTTTGGCCGTTACTCTTTCGGAAGTTGAATTCATTTCCCGCGGCTCGAATGAAAAGGGAGCCTTTTCCGCTTCGTTGCGTGTCTACTCCGCTTTTCAATTGTGCGATGTAGATATCATCCAGATCGGCGTAGAAATCGAGTGAAGATCCCCAGCTTTGATTGAAAATATCGAAATTTCCCTGGAGTTGATCCAAAAATACGGCGTTGGTTTGCGAAACTCCCGGTCCAAGAAAATTAAATCCAGCAATTCCTGAGGCGGGAGCAATACCCCTTCCGCCTTTGGAATTTCCCGCGACGGCTGCAATAATGCCACTGACGCTCGTGCCATGGTCGCCGTCCGTATCAGAATTATTCGTTGGATTTCCGGTGTAAGGTGCCGCAGTCTTATAGTCCCTGCTCTGATTCGCAATTACATTGCTTGCCAAATCTTCGTGAGCGATTTCCATGCCCGAGTCGGAAACCGCAATTTTTATTCCATTTCCGGAATACCCTGCCTGGAGGACTTCAAGCACCTTCATATCTTCGCCACTTGTACCGGGATTCGTTGCGAAGGAGGTCTGTCCCGTGTTGTGCAAATGCCATTGATAGCTAGAAAGCGGATCCCCAGAGATAGTGATCGTAAACGTCAAAGTCGTCGATTTGCCCGCCTTAGTGCCGGTCACCTCAATGTCGGAGAAGGTTCCAGCGGTCATTGCTCCGGAGAGTTTTCCGTTCGAAGTATTAAAAGTCGCCCAGGATGGCATATTGGCTATCGAAAACGTTATCCCCGAGGTGTTGGCGGTGGGGGTATAGGAGTAAAGAAAGTCCTCCTTCCCCGCTGTCGGGAAGGATCCGGAGATCAAAGAAGTGGGGGAATTTTCTGTAACTTCAATCGCAAAGGTAACTGAGTTGGTCCTTGCCCCCGCGGTCCCGGTAATACCGATATCTGAATGGGTAGCCGGCGTGGTGGGTGTGCCCTCGAGCTTTCCAGTGCTTGTGTTAAACGTAGCCCAACTCGGTTTGTTTTGAATGGTATATGCCACGCCCCCTACCAAGGAGGTAGGGGTAAAGGAATAAAGATGATCGGCTAATACGCTCGTTGGATAGGTCCCAGAGAAAGCGGCATCCGCTGCGCCGACGATAATTGTAAAAGTAAGGGTGGTGGACTTTCCCCCGGCTGTTCCGGTGACCTGAATATCGGAAAGCGTGCCGGCTACATCAGGGGTACCGCTCAGGGTTCCGGTGCCGGTCGTGAAGGATGCCCAGCTCGGTTTATTTTGGATAGAAAAAATAACACCGCTTACATTTGCCGAGGGGGTGTACTCGTAATGAACCCCTACTGTACCCGAAGTGGGAAAATCACCGGAAATGATATCTCCGGTATTGTCTGGACTCACACTGGGGGAGGGGTTGTCTGTCGGGGCTGGGGTAACTTTTGCTTCTCCGCCACCTGGGGTAGCGCCGTCTTCTGTCAGTGGACAGGCGGTTAAGACCAGTAGCGGGAAAAAATAAAAGATGTTTCGAAACAAGTTCATTTAGCCACGTACCTCTGCTCGATGAGATCCAGCTTCGCTTCGACTACACCAGGGAGAGCTAGGGCCGTTTGCAAGGATTCGGTGAGTTGGCCGTAATTACTGGCATTGCTTTGAACGAAGTAAACATTCAGATGCGGGAAAGCTTGTACCAAGGAAAACTGTGAGGGCATTTTGAGGTCCGAGCCATCCGTCTTGATTTGAATCTGGCCTGTGAGAATCAAAACATTGTCATGATTGGAATCGTAAATAACTAGTCGATCTTCTTCGCTCGGAGCGACCTGGTCTTTTTGAAAAAGGACAAAACCGTTTATCTTGATAACGGAAGTCGCAGAGGGCGGCGCCTGGCCTTCGGGAATGGCAACTAGGTCTTCCAGAAGGGAGTAGCTATTTCCGTGGATTTCCCACTCCTTTTTTCCTAGATATTTGGAAATCTTGTCACGGACATTTCCGGGGCGAGTTTTCTGCCCCAGGGGGCGTTCTCTTTCGATGGGCAAGAAGCGATTGGTTTCTGTCACGCTCAATCCTTCACTTTGATTAGAAGTCTTCAAAGTAGATAGCGATGTTTTTTCTCTGATTGGGTCAGCTTTTCCTGTAGAGCTTTGAATTGCGGAAGCGATTATTTGCGAAGCTTTGCCACCAGATCTTACTTTGAGAAAGATCCCCAGCACCACAACAAGGCAAGAAACAAGAATGAAGTTGCGAAGTCGCATACCCCTTACCACTAAGTCGCACGGTAGGAACGATTTGTTAAAACCAAGGAGATAAAAAACAAGGCGCTATCAGTAGTTACAGTTTATCGAGAATTTGTGCGGGAATTGTGGAGGAAACATCACAATTCGAAATTAGTGAATGGATTCAGGAATTAATAAAGTTGTAAGGACATGGGGGGGAAGTTCATTGCCTTCGAATCGATGGGCACTTCAACGTTGTTTTCCGAGTTCAGGCCGTTGACCTGTAAGGCTTCCCCGACGCCAAAGAGAGTCATCAGGGCATCGCCCTTAGGTGAGAGAAACATTCGATACGGGTGCTCGGTATTGTGATCGAAGTTACTTAGAAAATTGGGTACTCCGCTGCCATCGATGGAAAATGAGGCAATGCCAAATCGATCGGGTGAAAAGTTACTGTAGGAAACGTAGAACCGATCTGTGCCGGGTTTAGCGACGAGATGAGTTTTTACTAGAGTTTCAGCAAGCGTCAAGACCATGTGAAAAGACAATGCGCCCGTTTCGGGATCGATGGTATAGGTTCGGACCTTGTCCGTGCCGGCAAGAATCAGGAATTTTCCATCGGGGGAGAGTCCCATCGTTGGCCCTTGAATGGTAGTTCCAAGGTTAAAAGTTCCGGAACCTTGCACGATATCGTTTTCGTACTTGTAGTAGGAAATGGACTTACTTTGGGCGTTTAAAACATAGAGAAATTTACCTTGAGCTGAGACGCAGCTTATGGCGCCACCATCGGCCCTTGCGGTAGTAAAGATACCCAAGCTGCCGTCGGCTTTGAGTAGAAAGGTATAGATAGTGCTGGTACTGGGGTTTTCCTGATCAATTACATACAGATGACGCGGTCCTAGGCAAATTCCAGAGGTGGTTTTGCCTACCTGTTGGATGGGTAAGGGAGTCAACGCGCCCGCGGAATCGATCGAAAAGGGTCTAATCTCGTCCTTTTTTATGTTGGTCGCACCAATGTTCACCGTCATGTACATTACCGGCAAGAGGGGGTGGACGATAAGATCGTTGGGCGAGGCGTCCGTCTCGGCAATGTAGGCGTCTGCAAAATTCTTTAGAGTTCCGTTCTCCAGCCCGAAGGAAACTACCTTTCGTTCCCCAGGAAGGGAGGTATATCCCACAATTTTTGCATTGAATGCGCCGGGAAGAGTGAAAGTTTCCAAGGTGGGGAGTGGATTTGTTACCGTGATATCCGAGAGGCTGTCCGGGGATTGTCGCGGTAGGGTGCAAGTGATTCGAGTCCCTTCCGGATTCCCCGAGACATCGGCGCACAATTGGCCACCAATCGAGACCTGCGATCCCACCTTAAATTGTTCCCCTTCCACCACAACAGGGTAACCGCCTCGCCAAGAACCAGAGCTCGGGGTAATTTTTTTGACTACCAATCCTCCACTCCCGCCGGATCCTCCCTGATTTCCTCCTCCA
>JAHFAF010000216.1 GCA_023250715.1 Pseudobdellovibrionaceae bacterium
TGCACTTGGAGTAGGCGATGGCGTTGCACTCGGAGTAGGCGACGGCGTTGCACTCGGAGTAGGCGACGGCGTTGCACTTGGAGTAGGCGACGGCGTTGCACTTGGAGTAGGCGACGGCGTTGCACTTGGAGTAGGCGACGGCGTGGGGTTGCCGTCACCGCCCGTACGATTATCGCCGGATTGCACTTTCGGCTTAGGAAGCTCGTGCATTTTCTGCTGGGGCTGAATCCCGTTCGCGGGAATTTTCACCAACTTGTCGCAAGCGACAGGACCAAGAAAAACGCAAATTAGGGAAAGTAAAAGGGCGTTTAAAATACGCATTCAGAGCACCCGAAAAGAGAGAGTATAGATTTCAACGGCTACCATCTAGTAAGCGACATTTTCAGAGAAGGCAGCTCGCCTGTCATAAGTAATTGATTTTATGTTGTATATTCTTTCTAGGCAGGTAGCGGATACCTTTTGATTCACTGGCACCGCTTTCCCTGTTAATGAAAGGGAAACGATCCATAGGGGCAACGATGGCACTTCGAATTTTTCTGGTCGGGATATTGATTATCTCTTTGGGCGCGCGCGCGGAAGACTCCTCTGTGAGTGCGGAAGTGGAGCAGGGGGAAGAGGCCTCCGGCCTAGGCGCCTGGGTGGAGCTCCGCCCTAGTTGGAATTCATCTGAAAATTCCATGCACTCAGAAAACGAGGTGGGAATTGAGTATCGCTACCACCCGGATCGCGCCGTGGGTTACACGCAGGAATTTTTCTTTCGCTTCAATCAGCCTCTAGATCTTCCCCAGGACCAATATTACAGAACGCGCTTTGGGGAGGGGTATCTCTGGGGGGATTGGGCAAAGGTCATGGATTTGGGCTCGCACATCACGCTGGGATATGAGCCGCGATTGTACTTCCCCACGTCGGGCTTGGAGCAGGAACCGGGCACCATTCTTTCTACAAGGCAAATTCTGAAAGTCGATTGGGAAGCGACCCCCATCTTCGGTTTATCATTCTACGAAGTACCAATATTTTTTTGGAGAAACAAGGCGGGCTATGAGTCTGAAGACGGCCCCATTGCCAATTACTCGTTTGAAAACCGAATGGAATTTGGACCCCAACTTACTCTTCTCAGAGAGGCGCTGAAAATCTCGGTGCCATTGGTTTTTCAGGCCCGCCGTCACAATAACTACCAGCCAGATGCTTCCATGAATAACACCTGGTCCTACTCGTTATGGCTTTCGCCGGAAGTGATTTACAAACTCACAGAGTCGACGAGTATAGGAGTGGCTTATTATAGTGACACGTTTATCGACGAAGGTTTCCGCCAGACCGACGTTTCCGGTGGCCTAAATAAAGGCACCTTTCAGATGGTGCTCCAGCAATCAATGTAGGTGCGTCTTTAAGGACTCTAGGCGATTGTCGGCGGCTCGAAATTTCAAAATTTCCCAGGCTTTTTCAGCAATAATACTTGCGGCTTCGACGGGGGGGACCCCGCCATCATAAATATTGGAAATGACAGTGTACTCGTAGGCAATTTTGGGGGCTTGGCTGAACTCCGCCGCTTTTTTCTGAGTCTCTGCATCGTTTAGACGGTAAACCAAGTAGGCGGAAAGGCTTCGCGAAGCGGCTGCGTCCCCGCCCGGTCTTTCTCCGATCAAAAAGACCACGAGTTTCGTTTGCGTTTTTTCCGCAATGGCTTCCGCTAGCTTCACTCTTCCACGAGGAGCGAGAATAGTTTGCCCTATTTTGTAGTCCCGGCTCTTCAATCCTTTTTCCAAAAGTGGCAAGAGGGTGGGAACGTTTGCATGAATGGCTTCAGCGGAGAGACCGTCGGACAAAACAATCTGAATGTCTGTGTTCTCGGGTAGCAATGTTTCGGTAGTCTCTTCCGATAGAAAACTTCCTAAAGAGGGGGAGTTCAAGTGTGCTTCTTTTGTCGCAGCCCGCGTCGAGATAGTGCGAAGGTTTCCGCAACCGAAAAGTTTTTTTGCATCGAGATCGCTGTACACGGCATCGATCGCAAATGCTTGATTCATTCTCAATTCGCGGCTTACCTGATTTGAAGGTCTGGGGCCCGCTGTTTCAAAACCATATAAGGCGGGAGTGGCTTTTTTCAGTTCTTCAAAATGCGCATCCGACTCGCAAAAACGCCGGACATTTCCCCAGTGGGGCCCCCGATTTCCCTTCTCGTCGAGAATTCCCTTTTGAATGGCCCATTCATGATACTCAGGAGTCGGCAACTTTCCGTACACTTCTCTGAGCGTTTGGTTGTCGTGCCCGCTCGTATCGAAATAAGCCAACATGCGATCGGTGTTCAGCGCCACATCCATGTAAAAATTCGCACCTGCAGCCGTTAGAAGTTCCGTCGATATCTGCTGTCCCTCTAGGGTGATTTTAGAGTGGAGCGTGTAGCAAGGAGCCATTCCCATCGGAACGCCCAAGAGTTTTCCCATAAAGTGATCTTGGAGACTCGAGATAATCATCTCCTGGCTATCATAATGAGTCTCGGGGCCGATAAAGCCTGTGACGTTATTCACCATGTAGGGATCGTAACGGCGAGCAAGTCCGTAGCAGAGAGCCTCCGTCGTTGCCATATCGATTCCCTGGTGTTTGCCATAAGTGAATTCGCTTCCCTGACCCGTTTCGAAGTACATGAACTGTTTTGCTTCCGCGCAAAGAGGTCCTCGTTCTTTCATCTCACTGTACGCGCGATCGAGAAGATCGACTGTGACATCGAATTCAGTCGTCAAAGTCTCTTCCGTTCCGGCTAAACTTTGAAAAATCACTTCGACGGGTGCCCCTTGAGCAAGACAGGCGAGTTGCGTTTTCACATGAGCTAGAACGCAAACTTGGGTTGGGGCGCCGGTGGCCCTTCGAATTTTGTCGAGGTGATGGAGAACGCGAGAGATGTTGTCCACGGTATCGATAGCCGGATTTAAGCCAAATAAGGCGTCGCCCGAGGCAAGAGAAAGTCCCCAATAGGTCAGAAGCTCAATTCCGCGCAAGTCGTCCGTCGGGTGATTGGCTTGCAGACGAGAGGAGAGTCTTCCTCGGAGGCCCAATGTCGTGCGTGCTTTGGAAACCCGCTCTATTTTTCTCGCGATAAAAATCAATTCGTGAACGTCGCAAATTTTCGCTAACGCCGCAGCCATGACACCGGTGATAGCGCTGCCGATCTTCTTTAATTCCATCTCTGGTTGAGAAAGGAGAAGTCCCTTGATTTCACCCAATGTCTTATTCGCGATCGTTTTGAATTCACTTAAATCGATCTCGTAATTGACCCGCATGATCGAGTCCACTTGGCCTCGGTTATCGACCAAGGGCCGGTCGAAAAGATGTTGCAACGTCAACTTGGAAAGCGCACTGCGAGCGGCCTCCCTCTCTATCTCACTTCGTGCACAGAGCCCGGCATTTCGCTCCCCCGCCTTGTTGAAATCGGCCTTGCCGAGCAGTTCTTTTAAGCCTTTGAATGTGTAGGTTTGTCCTGCAAATTTGGTTTGATAAATCTCATCGGGTCGGGGGTGTGGAACGGCGATTTGATCCAGTGCTTTCATGGCGATTTTATATAACATGATTTGATTTAGGTACGCGGTTCTTTTTAGTACGTTCCCCGTACTAAAAAGAACCGCGTACCTAAATCATTCCGTAGTAGGAGACGGGAACTATTCCGCGATCCTCTTTTCCGATGTGGACGAATTGCCCATTGGGGGGAGGGATCTGATCGATGACGTAAAGGGGCCAGTCTCTTTTTCCCCACTGGGTGAGTAGATTTCCGAGAGTCTTTCCCACGTTCTGATTGATAAGAAGAACAAGCGGTCTCGAAGTAAGCCAAGGGTGTTTCTCGAAAAGAGTGGAAAGATGTTGAACGGCCGCTTCGAGGTCCGAGAGAGAAGAAGAGGGGAGAGAAAGAAAAACAGCGGTACCTTTCGCGAATTCCAGTCCATCGACAAGGAAGGAATGGACGATGGGAATGCCGCTTAAGGGTAAATTCGGGGATGCGGGAAGAAAGACGGATTGTCCGGAGAAGGAGCAGCCGAAAAGAGCTAGTCCCGCGACCGTGGCAAACCCGAGCTCCGCAGGGGTAACCCAAGGGATGGCTTTCAAAATAGAAGACTCGCGAATCGCTCTCGCTAAAGCTAATCCAAGGTCATTGTAAGGGGTTGTCTCTTTCGGATCGGGCTCACTCCCATAGATCCAGCCCGCGATGCCACCGGAAAAGCTCAAATAATCGGGCGGTGGATGCCGCGCGCGCAAGGGTGATTGGACGAGAGGCTCGAAGCATCTCCCTTCTCGAACCAAGGATTCCAATTGCTCACAAAGATATTTTGCTGCCTTGGATACCTCTTCGTTGTCTAACGTGTCTCCCACTTTCTTGCCAAACCATTTTTCTGCGAAGTGGCTTAGAGCGGAGATTGTTTGAGTCCCACTTTCAAATTGAATGTGCCTTGCTCCCACGAAAAATGATCCGGTATCATCTACCTCGCCCGCCCTTCCAAAGGAAATGTTGGTAGTTCCACCGCCGATGTCTAAATGAAGGAAGTGTCTTTCCGGCTGACGAGTAGAGGCCTTATAGACGCTGCCTTTAAAGCAAAGCCAGGATTCATAGCGGGGATCTTCCGCCGTCACCAAAACGAGAGCAGAAAAAACTTCAGGCAATAGCGCTTGAACTTCTTGGATGTTCTTAGCTCGCGCGGCAAGGCCCGTGATGATCGCACCCCCGGCGGCAAAAGGATGACTCTCGATGTCCTTCTTCCAGTACCTTAAGATAGCTCGAAGACTCCCTAGGTTAATCGAGTCTCCCTGAAACGGAGTGATCTCAACGGCGGAAATATAGAGTGGCCTGGGATCGAGAAGATCGGTTCCCGCTCTCTCGACGGAAAAGACCATGGCTCGGCAGGTGGTAGTGCCGATGTCGATCCCTAAAAGCGAGATTCGTTGATGAGAGCTCATTGGGCTCCTTGAAATCGCCGAATTATCCAATAGAGAGGAAACCCGAGAAGTATACAGCCCAAGCTTAAGGCGGAAAGCTTCGGATCATCCATGAAGCCCGCGATCAAACTTGCGATACTTACCGCTAAGAAAAGTAGTGGAGTCCACGGATAGAAAGGAATCCGAAAGCTGGCATGGTAATCGGCTCGTCTTCTTAACCAGAGAATTGGCGCTACGGTGAAAATTCCAATCACGGCTAGTCCATAACCCGCGAAATTCAAGACCTGATCGAAAGTACCTGACCAAAGAAAAATAAGGGCAATTATCCCCTGAACCAAGATCGCGATGACCGGAACCTGAGAGACAGCGTGAAGTTTGCCTGCCCAGGACGGGAAAAGTCCATCTCCCGCCATGGCGTATACAATTCGAGGTCCGGTGAGAATAAACGCGCTCAGCGCGGCTGACATTCCGAGGCTAATCAGAAGCGAAAATATTTTAGCGGCTTTGCCTCCGAATAGTTGTAAAACGCTGATGTCCGCGATTCGATTCAACTGCTCCGGTGAAAGCGTGCTGAGTGTAGCCGGAGAAATAGCCACGGCATAAGTGAGATTGATCGTGAGGTAAAGAATCGTGACGGCAAGGCAACCCAGGCCCAGCCCGAAGGGCAAGTTGCGCGCGGGGTTCTTGATTTCTCCGGCGAGATAAGTCGCGGCATTCCAGCCCGTATATGCATAAAGCGCTCGAATGAGATTTGTGCCCCAGGTTGGGGTGGGCACGGATGAAAGAGGAATTCCCTCCCGGAAATGACTCCAGCCTTTTTGTCCTGCAAAAATTCCCACTAAGGCGAACCCTCCCAGGAGTACGAAATTGAAAAACGTCGTGGCACTCTGAACGCGCGAGCTCGAGCGGTGGCCTAGGCAATGGGAGAGGGTGAACACGCAAATGAGGAATGTAGCTCCGAGCAAAACAAAAGCTCGTTCAGGAATGCTGATGCCAAGCCCGCCTACCATCGGGTAAAAATAGTTCGCTGTTGAATAAGCGACTAACGCGATTGGTGCCGCAAACCCAATTACGACCATCGACCAGCCGAAGACAAATCCAAAAGCCGAGCCTAATGCCATTCGTACAAAGGTGTAATCCCCTCCGGCGCGTGGGTAACTGCTTGCGACCTCTCCCAAGGTCAAAGCGCCGATGAGCGATAGCAGGCCACCGAGTCCCCATGTGAGCAAAAGGGCCCAATAACTTCCGGTGGATTTTAGAATAGGCCCAGAGTTGGTCAAAATTCCCGAGCCGACCATGCTGGCGATAACAACAAACCAACTCGTCCAAAACCCGAAGGATCGAGGTAGAGTCTGATTCATCGGGCTGCTCCCAGATTTTGGGGAGCAAAAGGGGTGAAATTTCTCATTTGTTTCCGAACCTTTCCCTCGTGATAACAGCTGATAAGGCTCAACACAATCCATTCAGACAAAACGGACCAAGATCCTTTAGCGTTATAAGAGATAGCTCTTCCCCCCCCAAGTTCCTTCAACCACGATTATAAAAAACAACCCTTCTAAGGAGGCCTATATGCGCGCCATCCGTTCAATGATTCCCATGGGAGTCTTTCTGGCGGCTTTTTCCTTTGCAAGCCAATCGTCTGCACTCATCCCCCAGATTCAACACCTAGTCCCGGCTCAATACGATTTAAAGAGCCCAAGGTATGCGTTCGCTAAGAAGGAATTAGAGAGCGCTATCGATATGTGCGGTCCTGGTGTCGTTGAGGGAACCGTCGGTCTTGAAAATCGATGCAGCTACCAAATCCGATTAGACAGCATGTTCTTTACACCGCCTGAGATGAAGACGGGTCTCATTCAAGATAAAAATTGGGCCTATCAAGATGGCGTGTACTGGTTCGAGCCGGCCAATCTCGACGTTCCCGAAAATTTTGATCTTCGGGATTTGATGCCGAATGGGCAGCCTGTGATCAAGACTCAGAATTGCGGTGACTGCTGGGCGTGGGCGACTCATCATGGTCTTGAAATCGCTCGCGCCGTGCATGATAAGGTGGCGCTCGATCTTTCGATTCAGACGGTCCTCTCTTGTTCGCACGAAGGCTCTTGTGGAGGTGGGTACATGAGCGCAGTGGACTTCTTGCTCCACGGTCTTCCGTTGGAGTCCGAGTTTCCCTACGCAGGAAGTGATAAGTCCTGCAAGTACTCCTCTTCTCAAATTTCTACGGGTTGGGATGGGAAGATCATAGCGTCCCCCTACATCGGAAACTCCCTTACCTTCTCGCAAGCGATGCGAGACTCGGACGGGAGCTATCGAGAAGGCACCAAAGTTCAAGCGATGATGGCGGCGATGTATCAATGGAAATCCCCGCTCGTCGTGACGGTGGATGCTTATTCCATCTCGGGTGCCGGAATTTACAACTCGTGCAGCGCCATCAACTCCGGCGGAAACCACATGGTGGACATCGTTGGATTCGAGATGGTGAATGGAAAGCGCGTGGCTCACGTCTGGAATTCCTGGGGTCAGGACCACGGGGACAAGGGAGTTTCGCGCATTCAATGGGAATGTGGCGATGGGCGCTTGAACCGGGGACTGGGAGTTTCCGCGAAG
>JAHFAF010000217.1 GCA_023250715.1 Pseudobdellovibrionaceae bacterium
GCCACGCCACGTGACCGGATAACCAATGGTTCTGAGGATCACACCAACCGTGCAGAACATCCAGCAACCAAAGTACATAAGCAACAATGAAGAGCGCTACCAAAATGAAGACGCTCCGATATCCCTCCCGGGTTCCCTTTTTCCATAAGATGAACTCCATTGCGACCAAGGCCGCCATTTCCAGCTGAAAAATGAAAATACCGACAGAGCCAAACAAGAGCATGAGCGCAGTTGGAACCAAAGCGAGAAGCCAATACCACCCTTCTGAGAAGGTTCTCCGCCAAAGCCTTTTGGTATTCCAGACGAGCAGGCGCGCGGAAAATAGAAACATTCCAAAGAGGTCGGCGATTTCTCCCGCGAAAGTGAGGCTCGCGTGCAGGAAGAAGGAGCCAATTCCGATCAGGAGGAGTACCAGCGCTAGTTGGCGGGCCATCCGAGGATTAGATTTTCCCCAGTAATGCAAGACGAGTGCGGCTACGATCAGGTAGCCGACATTGGAATAGCTATTGGCCGGCTGCTTGACCCACCCACAGACCGCTTCCTCACAAAAATATAGGCCGGTTGCTTTCCAGTTTTGCCAAGGGCACATGATTAGGCCAATCTATAGCATGGCTTTGCCCTCCACGCTTTTACGATTTCACATTCAGCTTTCGGATGTGACCCGTGGCTTCTATGAAACATTCGAGATGCGACTGGCGATGCACCCATCGGAGTCCGTGCCGTACTTAGTGACCCGGGCGATTGCCTACAGCCTGAATTTTCAGGAGGGAATAGAGTTCACCCAAGGGATCTCCGCCCCGGACGACCCAGCGATTTGGGTGAAAGACCCGACGGGAGTGATCCTCACTTGGATCGATATCGGTAATCCCTCTGCACGACGACTGCACAAAGCATCCAAAGCGGCGAAGTCCGTGCGGGTCTACACCTATCGAGATCCCGATATTTTGCAAAAGGAAGTTGCAGGTGAAGAGATTCACCGTAAGAAAGAGATCGAGGTCTTTGTGTTAGAACCGAAATTTTTGAATACACTCGGAGAAGTTCTCACGCGCGACAATCACTGGGATCTATTACGCGACGAAGAAGAGCTTACCGTAACTGTAGGAGATCGTACGTTTACAGGATCTTTGAAAATTCTCACACTCGAGTAATTTGTGATTAGTCTCGATAAAGATTTCCGCGGCTCCAGATATGAAACCCTAGCTCACGAGCGAGGGAACCGGCGCGTCGCATGACGTTTTTTTTGAATAGAGTG
Source organism: Pseudobdellovibrionaceae bacterium (assembly GCA_023250715.1). Classification (GTDB taxonomy): domain Bacteria; phylum Bdellovibrionota; class FAC87; order UBA2466; family UBA2466; genus JAHFAF01. Next base: position 1,253 of record JAHFAF010000217.1, read on the forward strand.
ATGCTAGAAATGGATATTTTCCGACGAGAGAGCTCCTCGAGAACGAGAATCTCGAGCGCGCAGGAGTGTAGCCAGTCAACCTCCGTACGAAATCCGCAGATCGCGGTAAATCTGGTCGATTTCATGAATTGATTGAGAACAGTGGGAGGTACTTTGAGCGTCTCACACGCGCCAAAGTGGATCACTCGATTTTTGCCCTTCCCCGCGAACTCGTGGAGATCGCCGATGGAAATAATTTCCTTCCCTATCTTCAAGGCACCCGGCGCGCCATGAAAACCTAGGTAGAGGATTGGAAATTTCGAGTATTTGGCTTTAGCCCACTCCTCAATCACCCGCCTAAACTCATCGCGCGTCGAAGCGGTGCGATGAATAAAAGGGATGTTGCTCTGGCTCTTGATGAGCTGCAAGACGGGAATGAGGCTACGGTTTCTCGCCAAGCCCTCTTCCCAGTCTCCTTCTAAGCAGAGCACTCCGTTGCGAGTCATCGTTGGATCATTATAGCAACGCGAGAGCGGCTTTTCCGCGTTTTCAGGCGAACCTGAAAATTTTTCTATAGAATAAGGGAAATTCGAGGAGCTACGTGAAGGCTTATGCGTCACAAAAAGAGATGGTAGACTCAGTGCGGGAAACTATCGAAAAAAATTCCGATCCTAGGACGGGCTTCCTTCCTTCTAGAACGCCCATTCACCAACTCCCGGGCCCGTTTTCGATCCTTTCAAAAAGCTGCGGCGAACTTTCGGGAAGGTACCACGGCGAGGGATTAGATTGTCGGCCGTGGCTAGACGAGTTCTTCGGACATCCTATGGTGGAGTGCGAGAAATCCGTTAAGGAATTGGACCGCCTCACCCAGGAAGCACTAATGACCCAGTTGAGCCTTCTTTGTCATGCCTACCGATGGCAAGGGATGCCAACTAGCCCGCTCAATTATCAGATTAAGAGCATTCAACTTCCTAGCGGGCTAGAATCGCTTTGGACCCAGGTGGCAAGACTCTTAGGAATTCCTCGGGTGGGGATTTTCTACACGATGATCTCCAATAATTGGCGCCTGATTGGGAAACCTAGCGGAAGCCTTTACGATCCGGAGGAAATTACAGATGAGAAGATTGACCTTATCCATTCGTGGTTGCACCCACCGGAACACGAGGAATTACGCACCTTCGTGGTGACAGCGCTTGCTATCGAGTCGAGGGGGCAAGCGGTACTGCAGCAAATCCAGAGAGTCTTTCAAGCTATTATTCGCGAGAATAACCAGGAGGTCACCTTTGGCCTCCTATTGCTAGAAAGCCACCTTCTTAGAATTCTTTCGACGTTCAATAACCAAATTAGAAAAATGAGAATTCGCCCCGCTAGCTTTTTGCGCTTTGTGCAGCCCACCATGATTTGGCTTTTGGATCACGGAGAGGGACCTCTGGAAGGGGCTAGCGGCCCCCAGTCTTGTACAGTGCAGGCGATAGACAGTTTCCTAGGAGTTCCCAGAGATTCAGCGCTGGGAAGTACCATTCTAAAAAGCAGAAAGTACATGTTGCCTCATCACCGGGCCTTACTCCAGGAACTAGATCGCGCAAGCTCACTTCTTCCAAAATATGTTGAGAGTTCGAAAGACTACCGATTGAGGCAGACTTACAACCGCTGTGTTCAATCGATGATTTCCTGGAGGACAAGCCATCAAAAAAGAGGCGCTGTATATATCAAGGGGGATCCGGAAGACAAGGTAGCGAACTATACCTCCACCGGGCTTGTCATCGAAAAGCAGACCGATCAAGTTCAGGCTTACGAAAAAATAATGGATCAGCACATTGAAGAAACCAAAAGAAAAGTTGTAGAAGATCTTTGGAAGGGTCGAGAGCGAAGTTTCGATTACCTGTTTCGTTATCTCAGTGAAGACGCCCGCGAAGAACTAAGGGGAAAGCTGGGCAAAAAGAATTACCATAAAAAACAAGTCATCATCCGCAAAGGAGAGCGATTCCCCGGTCTTTACATGATTCACACTGGAAAAGTCGCAGTTGGAAACTTTGGGGAAGCAGATGAGTTAAAAATTATTGCAGAGTTGCCTCTAGGTGAAATTTTTGGAGAGATGTCTTTAGTTGAAAACTCTCCTGCAAGCACTGATGTCGTAGCAATCGAGGAAACAGTCCTAGAACATCTGTCGATTACAGATCTCTACGAACTGATTTCCGATCACCCTTCGATTGAGGGAAGCATTTACATTTCCCTTGCCCAAATTCTCTCCCATCGCTTGCGCGCGGCGGATGATCTGCTAATCAGGGCACCCACTTCCTTTTCATACCCCTAGAATTACCAGCGTATGGAAAGGAAGTGGGTACATTTTCGATGCTTCCGCCAATTCTACAGATTACAGGAGCAGGCCCGTCTCGCACTGGGGTAATAAGCACTGCCTGTCGGGTAGGCCGCCGGGTGCAACCACGCGCTATTCGTATCCGCGTAAAAGAAGCAGCTTAGACCCGAGGCCTTACTGGGATTCACCGATGCATAAGGATTCGGCACTCGAAATGCCGTCATCACCTGTGTGCAAGTGGGCTGAGAGTGCGCGTAAAGTGCATCCGAAGGATTATACCCTCCACGAAATGCGCACACGCTATTGCACGATTGCCCATAAGCGCCCAAATACCAGCATCCGCCTCCCAGTCTCAATCCGCTACAGCCGGAGATGGGCGTGAAACTCGCTAAGCAAGAGCCTACGCCCGCCGGAGTTTGAACCGTTCCGGAAACTAAAGACGATGGATACTTCACGATGAATGTCTGCGAATAGGAAGGGTAAGGATAGGCCGTTTGCCTAATGCTTCCCGCATACGCGATCGTTGCCGAATTTGCCGACCCCGATATGGCGGAATTGGTGTGAACGAGAGTCGCCGTAATGGGATATCCTTCGACAGCGCTCGGCGCGGATAAGGTAAGCGTACAGGTTGGAAGTATTGGAGCCACACTGACGGAAATCGGATTGGACCAACAGATTCCAGTACCAAGTGAATTGGTGGCTCTGCCTTCGATGACGAACGTGCCCGGATTCGGGAAATTAATGGTTCTATCCCAGCGATTTATATAATTCGGGTTTTTCGCTGCCTCAACGCCATCGATTAAAACTGAGTCGGGAATGGTAGAACCCGCATTCAGCGTCAAAGAAAGAAGCAGGGATGCGCCCACGGGTAGTGGTTGCAACGGGTACCGAGTCATTGAGAAATTACAAGCAGGCGGGTTTTGGGGCGAGACGGGAACCACCTGCACTAAATTCGTGTTACAACTTCCCGAACCACCAGGACCATTGACGAGAACTCCGATCGTATAACTTCCCACTGGCTTTTGAAGAGACGTCGAGGTAATCCCCGGAGCCAACTTAGTCCCGTCCACAATAATTTCGGAAACGGGCCCGCCAATCGTAGCGTTGACATAAACCGAGAACGGCTGTCCCTCAACGACCTGTTTCGGAGACGCGCTTGCCGTACAACGAGGCGGAGGCGTAACCACAGGAATCGGACGGATCTCGATATTTGTCTGGCAAATAGCTATTTCGTTATCGTAATTGGTAAAAGTAGCTTTGACGGTTTGTAGCCCAAACTCCTGAAGCGTCCCGTAAAATAGGTGACTCATCTGGAGTGAGGGGTAGATGTAACCCACTTGAATGGGGACACCTGAAAGAGTTTCTAAGCTTTTCAAATAAGCGCCTTCGTTGGTGCTCGCTTTAAATTGAAAGGTGACCGGCTGCACGGGCCTTCCGTTCGCGTCGGAAGTTACGCTGACGAGAGTGGGAGTCGCCGATAAAGACGAACAACTTAAGATTATGGGTGGTGCCGCAACCACATTGAACGGGGGAGTACTTAGCGTGATACTTTCGACCACTATGCCTGAGGCATCTAGAGACTGTAGCACGCCAGCCTCGCTCCTTACGCCCACCGTTGTGAAGGATTTGGTATAGGCCGCCGAAGTCGTGAATAGAATCGTCGAGCCATTATCGGAGCGAACGAATCTAAAACTCGATCCCCCCGAAGCGACAATATTGAATGTCACGGGCAGGTTTACCTGAACTTCAGAGACTCCGCCTTGAATTGAAAGTTGGCCTGAAAGCACTGGAAGCGCCTCTGCCGCCTGGACGACGGCTTCTCTTTCGCCGCCTCCCGCTCCTGGGGCAGTCTGCTTAGAACAGGCTCCGATAAAAAATGTGAGGGTAAAAATGAGAGAAAGAAATGAATACCTTTTTTGCACGGGCTCTCCATACAATAAAGGCGTTCTGGTACCCGAAAGCACTTCAACAGACGTGCCAACCAGCCACTGAGCCTAATGAGCGACCAGAGCACAACTCAAAGCTGTGAAAAATTTGTACAGAAATTCCCCCTCGCGAGCCAACCCCACAAAACTGCATGGGTTGATACCGTGTTGAAGCAATCAACACCGGATTGAGAAAAACAACCAGGTAAATGGATAATATTTTTTCCGAATCGCGACACTCTTCTCACTTCTGCCCAGCTCCGAATCCTCTTTCCGGATCACTTCTACGCTTTTAATTTATCGAAAGCGTGCCGGGGCGTAATGAAGGCGCTTGGAAAATGAAATCGACAAGCTAGCGAACTCGTTTAGAGAGGCAAAGACCTATGAAAAACGTATAATTCTAGCATCGACTTAACCGCAGCTGTGAAGGTGGACCCGTGAATCATTCAATTTCCCCGGCTCAGGAGAGCATCCCCCCGGAAGAACCTCAAGCTATCGAAGAGGCCGTGGTCTTATTGACTGAAATGGTGCGGCGCCTTACCGCAAAAAGTGGAAGGGCGAGGCGCGACGCACATGCCAAGTCCCATGGCTGCGTCCGAGGCCGCTTTATCATCGATGGTGAACTGGAGGAACCTTTTCGCCGCGGCGTATTTCATCCGGGGACCGAGTACCCTTGCTGGATTCGGTACTCGAATGGCAATGAGCTTATCCGCAGGGACTCTACGGGTGACGGCCGGGGGATGGCCATCAAGCTATGTGGTGTTCCCGGGAGAAAGCTGATGGACGATGAAAAAAAAACGCAGGACTTCCTGCTTATCAATCACCCCAACTTTTTTTTCGAAACCGCCGCTGAGTTCGTAGCGTTTCAGCGGGTCAACTCGATGGGACGTCCGCATCTTTTTCTCTTTCCGACGCTCAATCCGAAAACGTGGCGTCTTCGCGAGCTTAGGGTCATCGCGGCCATCACGAGCAAACGCATCACCAACCCTTTCGCCCTTCAGTATTGGTCCATGACTCCGTATCTCTACGGTGAAGGCATGGCCGCGAAGTTTTCCGTCCGGCCATCCCACAGCTTTCGTGAATTTTCTGGAAATAGGGCTTCGCCTGATTTTCTGCGTGAGGTGATGAAAGGGCAGCTGGCACAAGGGGAGGTGGAGCTCGAGTTCCTGGTGCAGAGACAGACCGATCCCGCTTCGATGCCCATCGAGGATCCGATACAAGAGTGGCTTCCCTCGCAGTCCCCCTTCGTCAAGGTTGCGACGATCTACATTCCAACCCAGGACTTCATTTCGGTTGCCCAGGACAAGTTTTCTGAAAACCTTTCCTTTTCTCCTTGGCACGGTCTTTTCGAGCACCGTCCGTTGGGAGGAATCAATCGGGTACGTAAAGTCGTCTACGAGGTGATCTCAAAGCTTCGTCACGAGTTAAATAACGAAGAGCGTTTCGAGCCCGATGGGATGGAGACCTTTACGTGCGGCGACTGAGGTTCTCATCAATTCAGCTTGAAGTTTTTCCGATCTATAATGCGTCTAAAATCGTCGGACACGGCATAGTAATCAACCAAGTCTACTTTTAATGACAGAGAACCTTCCTCAAAAGCATCTCGCGCCTGAGCCAAAAGGCCGCGCGAAATTTGCTTTTCGCATTTTACCGCTATATCGAGATCTGAATCGGGACGAGAGGTGCCCGAAGTCCGAGAGCCAAAGCATAGGAACTCGCAGTCGAACGTGTACTCAAAGCGTTGAATGACCCCGTCGCGTTCAAGTGAGTTTTTTGGAGGGCTCGCAAGTCCGTCTTCTAAAGGAGCCAACGCGAGCCTAAGCGCTTCTAAGTTGAATTCCTGTTTGGTCATTCGGCATTTTCCCCAATTTCCAATTTCGACTCACAAAAATACGGCTCTTGTCGGTTTGAGGTGGGGAGCTAAGCGTTAGAGTAGACGGGGCACGGTAGACCTCAGTTGGTAGAATTTAGGTATCTGACGCCTAACTTTTACCAAAGAGGGAACCATGCCCCAG
>JAHFAF010000019.1 GCA_023250715.1 Pseudobdellovibrionaceae bacterium
TCACTATCAAGTCTGGCGGTGTTTTAACGGAAACCCGGGAGCGAATTACTCCAACGGTCGAAATCTCGGAGACTCCTTCGCTTTGAATGGCCTTGGAAACTTTAGTGTTTCAGTGGCGGTCTGCTCGAGGAATTCGTTACGTGGCTGTAGCTCCTTCACTGCAAGTAGAGATCTATTTTTCCAAATGCCTCCCGTGCCAGTAAACTTTACCTTCGAGAACGAAATATATTTGCGGGGAAAGTTTACCTGGCCGGAGGCAGCTACCATGGTGCGCCTTACCCGATGTTATCAGAACGCCGATCCGGTTAACTGCACGTTTGAAGATCGTTTTAACAACGACGTTCATGACGTGTTTTTCTCAGCCAATCACAACGGAAGATATCTTCTATACGCCAGAGCTTATTTCGGATCTGCGGAAGGCCCCGTTTCCGATCCGGGAATTGCCTACATCAATACTTCCGCACCCTCTACCTATAACGGGCCGCTGCGACTCTATCTTAGTTGGGACAGCAATAATTCAACGGCCCATGCGAACTGGGATGGAGGATTGGCTCGTTTTGACGGCGATTATGCCGGCACCTTCAACATCCAACGAGGTTGGATCGCCCCCGGTACGGGTATTATTCAGGGGTCGGTTGTTTACTCCGCAGGCTCCAATCGCACCCACGATTGGGGCGCCAATACGGGGGGCGGAACCGTATATCGCGTTCAAGGGTGCAATCAACAGGCCGGGTGCGGTGGTTGGAGCCAGTGGAGCGCCACCGTTTTTGGAATTCTTTTCGTTCCCTCCAAAGGAGTCATGATCGCTGCACACTCTTTATCGGGAATGGCAATCGAAGTAGATGGGGTAAGCTCGAATAATTACGCCGTCATTCAACAATACCCTCGGACAGGGGGAAATAATCAGATTTTGCACTTCGATTGGAGAGGGGGAAACGCGTTTCAATTGAGATTTAATCACAGCGGCAAGTGTATCGATGACCCAGGTGCCAAACAAACCAACGGTCCCGTGCAACAGTACACCTGTCTGGGAGTGAGCAATCAAACATTCCTTGCCCGCGCAGTTCCGGGAGGGATTCAGTTTAAAGCACAGCATAATGGTAAATGCCTCGATATCAGCGGTTGGAGTCAAGATGGTCGAGCCAGACTCCAAACTTGGAATTGCGGTGCCGATGGTCAACCGAATCAAACTTTCGTCTTCGCTCCTGTTCAGTAGAAGTTAGTAGTGAATACGAACAGAGCGTTTCGCATAATCTGTCGAACAAATAGACGGTAATTGTGAAATAACTGGAGAAATATCTCGTGATTTTATGGGGCTGTTGTCTCGAGCGAATTCCACTCGCGGTTTTGAAATATAATAGAGCTAACTAAAGCCAACAAAATGAATAGAACGACTATCAACTTATTGGGCAGGTTTGCACTCTGCCTATTTCTGCCGAGCACACTTTCCTGCCAGAAATTTGGATACTTTGGCTCGAATGGTTCAGGACCGGACTCCGGCTCGGGAGCTAGCGCGAATGGCGGCTCGAACAGCGGATCTCGCTCTGCGATTTCGGGAAACCTTGCGGTGACCGGTCAAGAGCCCGCTTTCCTGGAGCCACTTGGGCAGGAAAATGCCCCACAGAAATTTTCATTCACACTAAACGAGCCACCTCCATCGGGGGCAACTTTCTATTTCGATGGCTCCCCCGTGCAACTCGATAGCCAAGACGGCCTGACCTTCAACATCTCTGTACCACGGAGCGCGCCCGGACGTTCCTATCTGCAAGTGATGAATGGTGATAAATCGCTCTTGAACCACCCGGTGAATTTCTTACATGTGCAGACCTCCTCCTATTTAGGCGCTGGTTCGTTCATTCCCGAGGGCCGCAACGCTCGTTGGTTCTCCAATACCACCATGTTTGCCGCGCACGTGATGGATCGACAAGGGCCCACACATGAAGTTCTCGTCTACGGAGGTGAATGTTACACGCCCAACGGGACAACTGTCGGCGGGTGTGTGGATTACGATTTACAATGGCACACTGGGCGGATGAATACCGGTGCAATTTACAATTCGGTCACCGGAATATGGCAGCCCTTAGAATCTGCAAATGAGTCGCCGGACATGCTGGCCCACTTTATTGCGGCGACACCCGACAAATTCTATTTTTTTGGGCGGCAGTACATAACTCCAACCGCAATAGAGCGAGACGATTCAGCCGTGTGGATCTACGAACGTGTCACGAAAAGCTGGCGGAAGGGAACCTCGATACCCACGATTACCGGGGCGTGGAGTGTTGAATTGACTGCGGCAGGAGTCTTTCATCCCAAATCGCAAAGGGTGTTCTTTCAAAAATTCATCTACGATATGAAAACGGAAACATCCACGTTCATTTCCGGAGGCCCGGACATTAGTATTCTTTCAAGCGGAGTGCTTATCGGAAACGATCGCGCTTTCTATTTTGGAGGAGCCCGTGGTAATGGCGCTATCATTAGTAATGAGGGTTGGATTTTCAGCTTTTCGAGCCGTTCGTGGGTTAGGCCGGCGACGACCGTTGGAGCGCCGTCACCTAGGCAAATGTCCTCTTCTGTCTACCTTCCCAACGTTGGTACCGAGGGAAGTGTCATGGTGCGTGGTGGGACCGCGGGAGGTAATTCAACGGAAGAACCAACGGTCTATCTGTACAACATTGCTGAAGACCATTGGACGAGTCTTCCTCTCCAGAACGTGATTACTGGGAGGGGGATTACAATGGCGTATGCACCAAATCCAAATTCCATTGGGGGAGGCGTCGTATACGGCAATGGAGGAGATTTGTACGGTGGCGGGGGGCTCTTTGCGGTCCGCGTTCGCGCCAACGGAGAAATGGAACAAATCGAACAAGGCATTCCCAACATTGGCACGCGCGCCTTTGCCCACCTCTTCCATCTTCCAAATAAGGAGAATTTCCTTCTTGTGGGTGGAAGGTACGTGCCCAATCTCGCTCCTGTCATCTTTCTCCCTGCCTTTTGACGAAATTTCTCACAATCAATTCCGTTGGAATTCAATTCTGAAAGTCAGATCTCTTTTCTCTCGGATTCTCGCCTTCCAAGACGAGTATCTTTCCCGACTGTAAAAAACTTAGGCAGTAATAATGAAAAAAAGAACAAAGAATTCTAAAAGATTCGCTATTTGCGGTTTTGCGGGAGGAGAGCCCTTGTTTTCATTTATAATGTTCTTGCTCCCCAAGCCCCAAAATACGTGGAACGTTTGCATGGCTAGACGAATTTTCTTACTTACATTTGTTTCCTCTATTCTCGTTTTTACCCCCGCATGCTCAAAATTCGGATTTTTTGGCACTTCAAAAGTCGGCGGAGATCCGAGCGGCACCCCGAAGGGAAATCAACCCGGTTTCCACGGTATCATTGAGGGAGGGGAGTTTGGGGTAGTTAAACAATTGCCTTCTGGCGCACTTGCTCCTAATACGGAAAGAAACGATCCTCAGACCGTAATCTTCACTCTCACGCAAAGCCCGCCTGCCGATGCGACATTTACTATCGATGGACTGAGTATAGTCCCGATTCTGACTCAGGGCGATCAAGTAACCGTCAATGTTCCTCCCGGAGTTCCGGGGAATTCGGTTCTGCAGATGCACTCAGGAGGAAAAACTCTTTTTTCCCACCCCCTAAGTTTCAAAACGGCGGATAGCCTCGTTTATAACACGAACGACATTTCGATTGCAGGGCGGTGGTGGTACTACATGCACCACGGGAATTCACAAATTGCGAATCTAGATTCCACGCAGACCAAAGTGGTGGTTTACGGCGGGGTCTGCGGGTTTTATGGCGACCGAGGAGGGGATTGCCAGAATCTGCCGAGTCTCCGCTCTGCTCGAGGAGGAGCTGTCTACGATGGAGTAACTGGGCAATGGACGCGCATTCTGCCCACTGCAGAAGCACCCTTCGGCACGTTTGGTTTCATAGCAGCGACCCCTGAAAAGGCTTTTTTCTTTTTTCGTTCATATTTTGAGGCTTCGGAAAATAGAGTAATTCACAATTTTGAGGTCTCAATCTATGATTTCTCCACTAAAACTTGGAGCCAGGGGACTCCTTGCCCAGCGGGGAATGATCCGAACGCCTTCACCGCGTACACCGTGAATTCCAATCCCTTCTCTCATGGTGCTGTCTTCAATCCCGAAACAAATTCTGTATTCTTCGGGCAGTATCTTTATGAACTTGGAAGCGATAAATGGATCTACATTCCTCCTCCTCCAGGTAACGGCACGCTGAATACGAACGCAGTGAATGCTGGTAAGGATTATGCCATTTACCATGGAGGCGGAAACTCCGATATCGGTTTGGATTTGGGAAATAGAACTACATTGTTCAATTTCCATACTCGGGCCTGGGGCAGATCCTTCACGACGGTGGAAGCTCCATCCCCGCGCGACGGCGCCAACATTTTCTATCTCGCGAACGTAGGGGAGGGTGGAAGCATGCTCGTTTATGGAGGGCGAGGCAGCACGAACGGGCACGGGAATCCGAGTACCGATTCGAACGCCTATCTGCTCGACCTTAAGACAGACAGTTGGAGCAAGTTAACTCTTTCCGGAGTGCAGACGGATAGAGGTATTTCTATGGCGGCAGCCCCCATCGCGGGGGGCGGTGACGTGGTTTACGGAGTGGGCACGGCATCCTGGGATTTTCCAACCGGTTTATTCGGATTTCGAGTCTACCCGGACGGCCGGATGGAGCAAATTACCACCGGCCTTCCTCCCGTGTCCGGGCGAAGAGGGCAGCAAATGGTTTATCTTCCCAACAAGAATTCTTTTTTGATCCTTGGCGGAGACACTGCTATCGGGCTTATTCCCCAACTCTTCCTTCCGCAAGATTTTTAACGTATCTAATTTTAGAATTTCAAATGTTCCTGGAGTATTACCCCAAAAAACCTGGGGTGAATGCTCTACACACTCACCCCAGGCCCCGTGTTCATCGATGCCCCCTTCGCCTCAATAGGGCACCGTCTCGCTTTGATGACTCAAGAATTTAGGGCGGCCGCCGCATAGAACCCGACTAACAACAAAAGAAGGGCAACGATTTTCAAGGTTAGTAAAGACGTCACGTTTTTCCTCCTGTCTGATGGCCTCATACTCCTAGGCGAGAATTCAAAACAGAGTGGATCAAGGTGGGTGGGCAGGCGAATGGCGCTAGGGATCAAGCCGTCACCTGATCCCTTTTCCTGTGTTTCTCGCCTATTTTTTCGAACCAATGAATCTAGGAGGTTAATTGAAACGAATTTCAATCCATATTATTTTGGTCTTTTGTATAGTCTGGTCGGCCTTCTCGAGGGTTTAGCGAAACTTTATTTTTTAGCGGATCTTGTAGCCCAGGCCACGGACGGTGGAGATGCGAGAGCCGTCCTCGCCCATTTTCTTTCGCAGGGTCATGACGTGGACATCGATATTTCGTTTAGTGATCGATCCATCCTGCTTTTGAAGTCGTTCTAAAAATTCCTCGCGGCTGAAGATCTTTCCTGGATCTTTCACCATGTTCCAGAGCAGCTCGAATTCGGTCAGAGTGAGAGTAATGTTTTCTCCGTTTAACTTGAGCTCTCGCTTGGCATAATTCATTTCAATTCCACTCAACTGAATGGAATCGGAGCTAGCTCCGGCAGGGGAGAGAGTTTCGGTATTGACGGCACGGCGAAGAACAGCCCGAATGCGGGCAACTAGCTGTCGCAAGCTAAAGGGCTTTGCAACATAATCGTCTGCTCCGAGCTCGAGGCCAATCGTAATGTCTGCATCCTCGGAATTCGCTGTCACCATGATGATAGGAATCTGCCGGGTATCCTCTTTTTCGCGCAGGCGGCGGCATACCTCAATTCCGTTCATCTGCGGCATGGTGAGATCCAAAAGGATCAAAGAAGGATGAAAGGTTTGGACGGCCTCGTACCCCATTTTGCCGTCCGCTGCCCACTGCACCTCAAAGCCTTCGCGAGAAAGGCGGTTGCGCAGAATTTCTGCGATTGCCGCGTCATCCTCGACGATCAAAATTTTTTCGGCCGCGTTCATCAAGCTTGATCATAGCACATCGAAAAAACCCACCTGGAGCGGCTCTTCATACGGTCTTAACAATCGCAAGAAAACTCATTTTATTTAGCAATTTAGCCGATATGAGAGCGATGTCCTGCGTTTTCCATATTCAACAATGGCTTGCATTGGGAATGCTTTTGTTCTCAGTGACTTGCCTTTCTGCGTCGTCAGATGAGGTGAAAGGGAAAACTGGCTATCGAGTGACACAGAAAGTTAGGGAGAGCGGAGTGAGCCTGGAATTCACGCAAAACTCGCAGAGTGTTGCTCCGAAAGGCGAAGAGAGTGGAGTGAGTCTGGATTTCACGCGGGCGCCGGATCCGGTTGCACCAACGATTGTAAAAGTACCCCGCATTCCTAAACCGAGTTCGAAACACAAGACAAGAGCGCAGGGCAGTGGAGTCAGTCTTGATTTTTCTCATGAGAAAAAAGTCGCGGCTCCTCCAAAGCCCCCGGCCCCTCCTCCTGTCGTAGAGCCACCGAAGGCGGAAGAAGTGGCCGCCCCCGCGCCACCCCCCATTCTTTTCCCGATCGAATCGCAACCTTCTGTGGCCAACGCTCCGGCCCCTGCCGCAACCTCTGTGGCTTCCGTTCCGATTCTTTTACCGGGAACGGGGTGTCTCCCTTGTTGCCAGAATCAGCGTGCTCCAGAGAGTATTCCCGAACCTGTTAAGGTGCGGCCTGCCTCTGAAAAGGAGGTGCTCGCTCCGAGTAACCCATCGAGTAGTTTCGGGCTCGGCATTAATTATCTCTTTCCGGAAATTCACTATCAGCTGGGACTGAGCGATCATTTTTCCATCGGTGCAAACTTAATGCTCTTGGAATATCCGGCTGCGCGGGCCATCTCGTTGAAGGGAACGGGCGCTCTTCTTAATTTGAATTACTACAGCGAAGCTTTGTTCCAGGGCCTATGGATGCAGGTGGCGGGCGGTACCTATTCGTTGCGTCTCACGGATGGGACTAGCGATTCTAACTTCAACCGCATCGGAGTGATTGGCCAAATCGGGTGGCGTTGGTTCTGGGGCTCGGGAGCGAACTTCGGTTTCGGTGTCGGTGCGCACTACATTCTAGGCTTTCCCAAAGACATTCTAAACACCAACTTCAATGGCTTTCTGCCGTCCTTAACGATGGAGATTGGCTTTCATCTGTAAGCATCTTCATGAACTAAAAAGGATCTTGCCCTCGCGATCGATCAAGTGCTGAAACTCTTTCGATACTCGACAATAGTCGATTACATCCACTTTCTGGGGGATGGCACTTTCTTCCAATTCCCCCTCGATCTTCGCCCAGATAGCAAGGTCTAAAGGGCCGTCCGATTTTATCGCGATATCGACATCCGAAGTATTCTTCTGCGATCCCTTGGCATAGGATCCAAACAATAAGACGCAATAACTGCCCCTTCCTGCCAAATGCCGTGCAATAGACGAGAGAATAATGGTTTCGATACTATTTGGTAGGAAATGTGCCACGCGTTTGAATAGCGTGAAGTACTTGACGGGCAAAGGGAGGAAATTGTTTTGCCTGTTTAAAGACTTCTTCCGCCACTTTCTGATTGTATGTGTGAGCGCTGAGATTTCTAGTTTTCAGGAATGCGAGCCAAGCATCCAGGTCAATGATTAACCCCGCTTTTAGCGCCGACTGAATTACCTGTTTGAGACTTCCCACCGAATCTCCTTCGCTCTCAAGAACCCGCTGCATGAATTTCCAGCAAAGCTCGAAAGTATATTCGAATCGTTGGATGGTTCCATCGCGGCGGTATTCGTCCATCGGCTGCTTAAGAATGTCCTCAAGACTGTCGATCGCTTTGCGCAACGGATCAAGAAGTAATGTTTCACTTGAAGTCATAAGATCTTGCGGGGAGATGGTACAAGTTTCGAACCATATCCACTTGGCAATTATTACCCTGTCCCATGGGCCAGAGTAAAGTTAGAACTCGGAGAAGGAAGAGAGCATCTTCAAGGCGCGGGGCTCGTTTGGTTTCAAGAGCAGGGCTTCGCGCAATATTTCTTGGGCCTCATCCCTTTTGGATTCGGAAATGAATATTTGCGCTAATAGAATTCTATAATCCACGGATTCTGGCTCGAGGTCCACTGCCTGAGTTGCCTCGCTTTTCGCTTGCGAAATTAGTTTCAGTTGAAACGCGATTAGTCCAAGTCCAAAATGAGCTTCCGCGGAAGTTTCCTTCCTCAAAATTTCTTCATAAGCTTCGCGTGCCTCGGCGAGCCATCCAAATTCCCGCAAGCGCTGAGCCCGGACAAAGGGATAATAGCTGAAGGTGAAAGGAATCTCCGTTCGGTGTTTTTCAAAAAGATCGGTCAGGGTAAGAAGGGAAACACTTCCTGTTCGGTACACCTGTTTCGCTTTTGAAAAAAAGCGCAATCGGCCTCTTTCTCCCCAAACTTTTTCCTCCACGGGCCCCCAGAGAAGCGCTCGGTAGCCGAGAGCACGCGCATAGGGAAGAATGTCCCCGGATTGCTCCACTTTTGCCAAGAGCTCTTTCTTTTCCGACGAGACATCCCCATGAACACCGGCACTCAAAGCGTCGGCGAAGGTAGTGGCTGTTTGGAGTAAAATCGGCTTTACCAGACCAAGTTCGTACGACGTGGCCGCGATGACGGCAAGATCTGGGTAATGGGAATGGATTTCTTGGTTCATGCGAAAATAATCCTGCCAGGCGATCTTGGGATCAAGAGCGCTCGGCTTTCCCAAGTAGCAATACAGAAAATAACCATGCAAGAGCAAGGCGATGGAAAGGGCTACTCTTAGATAAGGAAAATTATTTGCAAATCTGCGCGGGGAGGGTAGGGCACGAAATATCCCGAGGGGAAGCATTACTCCCAATACCATGGCAAAGTGCCGGCGAATTTCAATTCCGGTGAAGAGATAGAAAAAGAGGAGGCCTCCCAGAAAACAAAGGCCAAGGGTTTCTTGGTTCCACCGCCGCCTCACCGAGGGGACGAAAAAGAGAATACTTAATCCCCCGCCACAAGCGAGTAACCAAAACGGGGATAGCCACCAGCCCAAGGCCGGAGCCAGAAGGACCGAGTCGCTTCCTCCGGGCCTGAGAAAAAGAGTGTGCAGGGGAAACTGAAAAATGGCGGAATGCAGGGGAATGCAGATGAGGATTCCAAGGGAAATCAAGAATAGTTCGCGCGCCCGGAGTGAACGATTCATCGCTTTCCAGCACAAGAGAGGGCCAAAGAGAAAAACCGCCAGTACGGGGGAACAGAGAACGGAGAAAATGAAGAAGAATCCGCAAAGTAGGCCGGATGAGGGGCTGAAACGTCGCAACAATTGAAAGCAGAGAAAAGGCAGGAAAAAAGCAGCGTGTTGGGGAGCGGTAAGAAGAAGAAGCTTCAGGGAAAAATATCTAAAGAAAGGGGGCGAGTAGCTCCAGTCGGCCTCGATTCCGGCTTTTCCGTTTCCAAAAACGGAGGAGAGAAACCCAAAGAGATCGGCGTGAGTGAAAAAAATAACGAGAAAGAGAAGTCCGAGCTTCCAGTGTTTGAGAAAGGCCGGTCTATAAAGGGCCAGCGTCCACAGAAAAGTGATAAGCACGAGCAACGCCGTAGCTAAGAGAACGCCAGAGGTGGCGGCAAAAGCAAAGGCGTTGGAGAAGGGCCATACGAAATGAGAGGCCAGGTGGTGCCAAAAGACCTGATACACGAGATTCGACTGGGGGAGATAGGGGGAAAGATTTCCTCGAATAAGGGCTTGGATGAGTGCCACGGTTCTTTGCGCGTCGCTATTGAACGGCGGTCTAAAATAGGCGCTCGAGCTTAAGAGATCGGAGGAGAGCCCCCATCCCTGCCTGGCCATGATGAAAAATAGATCAGCGGAAAGTAAAAGGGCAATGCCCGATAGTCCCAGGAAAACGGGTGCGCTAAAATATTGCGCTCGCCGGAATTGAAGTTTTGAAAACGTTTGCCACACAATCAGGGTGGTCAATAAGAAGGCAATGGATTGCACGCCTACAAATTTTTCCCAGCCGAACGAAAAAAAATGGAGTGACGCTGCCGTCAGAGCAAGGATGCAAAAATGGAGGGATAGGGCGAAAGGCATTTTCGAGTAAGGGTGTTTTTGTCGGGTGCCGAATAGGGCGATACAAGGAGGAAGGGTGAATGAAATGAGGACTAAAAAGTAGGAGCGAATCAGGGTGAATAATTCAGGGGGCATCGAAGCTACCGTCGGGGAGAAAACGGGCCACAAAAATTCCCACATTGCCGACGATGGGATCGATTTGGTTGCCTGCCACCACTATTTTTCCGTTCCTTTGAATGCCAATGGCGTTAGGCAAAAAACTCTTCGGGGCAGTAAGCACCCGTCCGCCGGTTCCAAACCACCGATCGAGAATTCCTGAAGGCAGGAATTTAGCAAGTCCAATCGCTGCGGCAAAACCGGGAACAACGCTCGAGCCCGCGGCGAAAATTTTTCCGTTGGGTTGGACGGCAAGCGCGTAAAGCGTATCATCGGAACCTCCAATAGGGAGAGAGAGTCTCCCCTTCTTCCCGAAGGAGGGGTCCAGCACGTCCCGGGAGCTCCATTGGCTTAGCGCAAAATCGTAATTTTCACGATTTCCAGTGGCCCCACCCACCAGGATAGCTCCGGAGGGAAGAACCTGCATCGCATAGGGATAGCTACTATAGGACTCAAAATTCGCGGTCGCGATTCCCTTGTCTCCAAAATCAGAGTCGAGCCGTCCGGAATCCGTAAAGCCGGCAAGAGTGAAATCAAACCGATCGTCATGTTGTGAGAATCCCGCAAGCAAAACCCGTCCCTGCTCTTGTCGAGCCAAGGAGAAAGCTTCCGAATGGGTGGCGCCCACCAGAGTCTCAACAAATCCATTATTCCCAAAACTATTGTCGAGCTCGCCCGTGGGAGTGAGCCGTGCGGCCAAAAACCGGCGTTTGAAGTCGCGATCGGCAAACCCTGCTACGAGGAGTTTCCCGTCCGGTTGTAAAACCAATGCTCTTGCCAGCGCGGAAGCCCCTTTAGGGGAAATGAGTTTGCCTCCGTTCTTTCCAAACGAAGGGTCGGCATGGCCATTGGGGAGCAAGCAGGCGATTCCCATTCGTGGCTCGCCAAGCTCGGTGGAGAATTCCCCCGCTACCCAAATACGCTCATCCGGGCCTACCTGGAGCGCGTAAATCTGTTCGTCCCCGCCCAGGTCGATGGTGGAGATCCCTCTTTCGCCAAACGAGATATCTAGCTTTCCATCCGAAAGAAAGCGAAGAACGGAGATATCGAACTGTTTGGAGTTGGTCGAAAAGCCCGCGACAAGAATTTTCCCGTCCTTTGTAAAAGCAAGGGCTCTCGCCGCCACCACATTCGAAGTCACAACGTAGCCTTGCGAGCCGAAGGGGGGCTCGTCATTGGCGACATAAGGGGCTTCCGGATGTCGTAACCAATGAAGGAAAAGCGAATAGGAAATGGCGAGGATGCAGCTAAAGAGCGCTGCAAATCCAGCCCAGGACGCGACCCTATCGAGTTTACTTTTTCGGGGAGAAGGCAAGATTTCCAAAGGATAAAGAAATCACGAGGGGATGGCAATGACACCACAAGTATTTCTTTAGCTGCACTACGGCGATATAAAAGACCGCTTGCGATTGAGCTCTCGAACTAGGGTTTTTTTCCTCTCCCTCCTTTTAATCCTTGTTGTCTTGATTTCTTTCTATGGGGTCGGAAAAAATGACTTCGTAAATTGGGACGACGAAAAGAATTTCTTGGGAAATGCCGGCTTTCGAGGCTTGGGCTGGGAACAGATTCAGTGGGCATTTTCCACCTATTGGCTAGGTGTATTTCAGCCGGTAGCCTGGCTCATTCTCGAAATGCAATTTGTAGGGTGGGGGATTGCGCCGGCGGGCTACCACTATTTGAGTGTCTTGCTACATGCGGGAAATTGCCTCCTGCTGTTTTTTCTGCTTAAGAGACTTTTTCAAGGCTCCGTCGAGAAAGAAGGACTTTTGGATAGGGCGGCGTTCTGGGCCGCCGCACTTTTTGCCGTGCATCCTTTGCGTGTGGAAGTGGTGGCTTGGGCTTCCTGCCAGCCCTATTTGCCGGCGGCCTTTTTTTCTTTGCTGTGTCTCCATGCGTTTTTAAGTTTTCAAAAAACCGGGAAAAATAAATGGCTTGTTGCGAGTGGCATTTTCTATTCTGCTTCTGTTTTTAGTAAAGTCGTTGCCATTAGCCTTCCCGTTGTTCTATTGATTTTGGATAAGAGAGCAGAAAAAAAACGCCTGCGCTGGCCCGCCTTCCTTTCATTCGGGCTCATTGCATTACTTGCTATACGATTTGCATTTCTCGCTCGTGACTCCATGGATGACCCGGTTCACATGGATCGCTATGCATGGAGCTCGCGGCTTGCTCAGGCGGCCTTTGGTGTTCACTTCCCTCTGCTCAAGTCGATTTGGCCTACGGATTTCACGCCGTATTACCCGCTGCCGCTTCGTTTCCATTTTTATGATTGGCCCTACCTGGGATGGCTCATTTCCGCTCTGTTTCTATGCTTTTTTCTACTTCATTTTCGAAAAAAGTGGCCGGCCCCGTTTCATCTTTGGTTGAGCTATTGTGCGCTGTTATTTCCTACCTTGGGTTTCCTGCGCTATTCGGAGCAGCTTTCGGCGGACCGCTACACCTATCTTCCTTGCATGCTTCTTTCCGTGGCGGTGGCGCAGGTTTTTCTCTGGCTCTTCCGAGCGTTGGAGCATCGAGGGCTTTCTTGGGCGAAGCCTGGGGTGGGGGTCCTTTTGGCAACTCCCCTTGTTTTTTTGATGATAGAGAGCAATCAACTTGTGGCTGCGTGGCACGACTCGATCAGTTTATGGGCGCATGCCCTGAAAAATGGATCGAGCGGGAGTGCCGACGCTCATAACAATCTTGCGATTGCCCTGGACGAGAGGGGGGGGCGCCCCCAGGCATTGAAGGAGTTCGATCGGGCACTTGAAATAAATTCAGAATATGTGGAGGCCTATCTCAACCGCGGGATCACTTTGGCGAAGATGGGAAGACTTGAAGAAGCCATTGCTTCCTTCGATCGGGCTATCACCCTCTCCCCGCTCTATGGAGAGGCCTTTAGTAATTTAGGGTTTGCTTATCTACAGCAGGGGAATCTTTCTCAAGCGAGATATGCTTTGGAAGAGGCGGTTCGCCTCGATCCCCATTCTGCGGGCGCGCAGAATAACCTTGGCGTGGTCTATTCTCGGTTGCCGGAAAAGCGTAGTGAAACTACTCGATTGTTTCGTGAGGCTGTACGGCTAGACCCATTACACATAGCAGCAAGAAACAATCTTGCTCTCAATCTGATCGAGCAGGGAAAAGACTTGGAAGCGGAGCTCGAATTAAAGGAGGTGCTCCGCGTTAACCCCGGCTTCCTTGAGGCGCAACATCAACTAGAAACACTGCTCGCTCGTAGGCCCCCCTTCGTGAAATAATAATAAAATCCCTGTCCTTGTCTGGTGCCTCTCTCCCTTCCATGAAAATTTTCACCCGCATTGAAGCCGTGCTTCTCTTTCCCTTTCTTTTTGTCTCAGCCTTCTCTTTTGCCGCAAATCTTTCCCTCGATCCGGATAGTGAGCGCTTCATGGAGCTGCTTTTGAACGAAGGGCGCAATGTATTGAATAATGCCCTTCCCATTCACCGCGCAAAGGGCCAGGGAAAACAAAATAATCAGCAGGGCTCGCAGTGGTATTTCCCTCTCACGGATTATTCCGATTCACTAGGTTTTGCCGTTCAAGTATCGCCGGGAACTGGCCTTGCGGAAGGTTTTGTCATCACCGAATCAAGAAAGTTCAATCTCGATTTAGGAAAATGCCACGTGGATTATGAGGGAAAAAGTGAAAATTTTACCTGTGGCGAGGTGATTCTCTATCGAGATGAAATCTGGATTCCGCAACATCTCTTGGAAAAATGGTTTCCGGTTACCATCGATTCGATCGATCTTCTCGGCTCACGCGTGGCGATTACGCCTCGGGAGAAGATTCCGCTCCAAGCACGGCTCGAGCGAGAAAAATTGGCAGAGAGGGCAGTGGGCGATCGCGGGGAATTCGATCCCGGCTTTCCGCGGCAAGCCATTCCCTTTTCTCTTTTGGAAGGGCCCTTTCTCGACCCCAGCTTCCAGCTGAGCCGAACGATGAGCTCGGGCTCGAGCGAAAATCAGGTGCTCTATAATTCCCTGTTCAGTGGGGAGGTGCTAGGCCTTGAGACATTGGGATTTTTGGGAGGGAATAATGGAAAAGTCGATGGAGGGCGTCTCACTTTCATGCGCAGGGATCGGGATGCCAAAATACTAGGTCCCCTCAAAGCACGGCAAATTCAGCTCTATGACGTCGATTTTCCATCGCTCCCGTTACTCTCCGGGGGGGCTTCGGGGAAGGGGTTTTTTATCTCTTCCGTGCCTCTCGAGGCACCGACTACGTTCGAAAAAAACGATTTTCAGGGGCCTCTTCCCCCTGGGTGGGAAGTCGTTCTTTATAGAAATGAAATTCTGGTCGGGCGCCAATTGGGCAATCAAGAAGGGCGCTATTTTTTCAAGAATATCCCTCTCAATTACGGGAAGAATGTTTTTCGTTTGAGCTTTTTCGGTCCCCACGGCGAGCGCAAAGATGAATATAAGACATTTGATATTAATGCCAGCTTCACTCGGCCGGGAGAGCATCAATACCGGCTAGGGTGGGTTCTTACCGAAAAAAAGGAGCAGAAGCTGGCCCTTCAATATACTCAAAACATTTTTAAGTATTTCAATCTTTCGACGGGGTTTCTTCATACCCCCTTGCCGAAAGCTACGTCTGTGTACCTGGGATTATTGGGGGTGAATGAGCTTTTTCTCTTCTCCTCCAATTGCGCTCTTTCGGAGAATGGTGGAAGGGGGTGCGAATGGAATGCTCAGACAGGTTGGGGTACGACCAGCCTCGGGGCCAAGCACACGCGGCTTTATAATTTGAGAACAGATCTTTTTCCTGAAGGCGGGGAAAACCCAACTTCCGAGACAACGGCGAATTTTGCCTACGTTCTCTTCACCAATCCTGGAGTGGGAACCACTTGGGAAGTGGATCGAAAGGATTATGAAGCAAACCCCTCCATCACTTCGCTGAAATTGGCCACGGCTATTGGGCTCTGGCTGTTCAATTTGAATCACGAGGCAAGATACGCCTTTGAGAATAGCGAGCATTATTCCGGCGCTCTTGACGTGACCTTCGGTCTGGATTTCTGGCGCTTTCGTTTGGCCGGAGATTATGCGCCGCGCGGATTGAAATCCATCTCGGGAGAGATGGAGATAACTCCACCTATCAGTTTTACAGTGGGAACTTCCGCACAATACACGGTGGATACTAAGGCGCTCAGCCTTCAGGTAAATTCTAGTTATCTTATGAAGGACGTGTCGCTGGGGCTTCAATTGGGCTATCGCGAACCCAAGGTTCTCTCCGCGAGTTTAAGAGCCTCTTTCAGTGTCCAGCGCGATCCCAGGGAGGGGAAATGGAATTTTCGACGAGATTCCTCGGCACAGATGGGGGCAGCCTCGGTACGCGTCTTTCACGATCTGAACCGCAACGGAATTTGGGATTCGGACGAGCCCCTAATGAAGGGCGTATTTGTAAATTATAATCAGCAGGAATTGGATACCCCCACCGACAGAGACGGCTATGTCTTTCTGCCCGCATTGCAGCCGCATACCGCAGTCGATCTTTCCCTTTCCTCCCGATCATTCCAAAAAAATCCCTTCCTGCGCGCGGCACAAAAGGGCGTGCGCTTTATCCCGCGCCTTGGAAAAACGGCGGTGATTGAAATGGCCGTTGTGACCATGGGCTCTATCGACGGCATTGTAAATATTCTGACTTCCGATGGGGAAGTTCCCAAGCGTGGGGTAACGGTGGAATTGAGAGACTCGAAAGGAAAGCTAGCGGGTCAATCCAAAACCGATGCGTACGGCAATTATAACTTCGAGGACGTTGCCCCTGGAAACTATCAAATAACTATTTCTTCCGCTCAGCGAAAAACGCAGAAGTGGAAGGCCGAGCCGGAGAATTACAGCATCGAAATTCCCGATGACGGCACGATCGAAAACGCGAAAGATTTTCGCTTGCGGTATTGAGAGGCGTCTTTGTCCTTGCGAGAAGGCCCGAAGGGCCGACGCGGCATAAGTTAGTTCCCCTTTGCTGCGATGGGATTGCTTCGTCCGTCTGGCGTCTGCCCGGCTTCTCGCAACGACAGTCGTTTGAGATTACCCAGTGGGCGAGGAAATGTTAAGATATCGAATCTAAACCTACATGACTCGAACTCCCTTGAATCGACATCTCTTCCTCTCCCTACTCTTCCTTGCTGTGTGCGTTGGAGTTTTTCTATCTACGGTGTTTTCCAGAGTATGGGCTACGAACCTTACTTATACCGCGCCCAGCGCGAGCCCATTCTATTTTAGCGAGGTAGCTCCCAACGATTCCGTGACTGAAGTCCTTGCCCCTGCGAGCGGTCCCACGAGTACGGCCGGGGGAAATGCTAATTTCCGCTACTTTATATGGGTGCCCAATACGAATATCACCTTGACTCGCATTGGGGGATCGGGCTCTGGAAATGATGCACTTACCGTGAGCAGCATCAACACGAATCCCGCAATCGGTGCTAATGGACTTCTCACCGGGGGAGCTCAAACCGTGCAATACGGGGGCACGCGAGATGCAACGGCGGCGGCCCAAGCGGCAGGAACATACTCAGGTGCCTATATCGTGAGCGCGCGTTATACAAATGCCGGATCAGCTGTCGTGAAGCGAACCAGCCAATTTCGTGTGAGGGTACTTACCTCAATTGGGATTACAAAGACCGCGGATCTAAATTTCGGAGAGTCCTACGATTCGGACGGCGCCTATACGGTAAACGCCACGGATTCCAATACAGGCTCTGGCACCAATTTGAAGGGGCCCGCTACCTTTACTGTCGTAGGATCAACGAGTCACTCCTACAACATTACCCTTCCTTCTTCTACTACCCTGACAACGGGCGACGGCGTCGGTTCCACCAAACAGATCGTAGTGGATACCTTCACCCACAATGCCGGAGGATCTCCGGTAATCACAGGCGGAAGCGTCACTCTAAAGGTAGGCGCGAGCCGCGCCGCCCCTATCGCTAGCCAAGTGACCGGCGCCTACTCCGGCAGCTACTCCGTCACCGTCTACTACTACTAGCATCTGTACTTGCGAGGAGGCCCGAAGGGCCGACGCGGCAATCTTATCTTAATGCTAAATAACTAGAATTACTTAGGTATTCGCTATATTCAATATCCCTTCACAATCCCTTCATACTGTTTGGATACGCTGAGTCTTGAGTTAAACTTTCCACTCAATTTGGAGGCACGTATGTTGAATCGAATCCTAAAATCCCCAAGCACTAGATTCGCGGTTTTCGCGACCATTACCGTACTCTCTTGCGGAAGCTTCTTCCACCAAGCGCGTGCGGCGGGAAATACCGCTAATACCACTGCAACCGCGAACGCCCACATGTTGATCCCGATTGCGATCAGTAAAGTGGACGACCTAAATTTTGGCGAGACCTATGACGGCGATGCTTTACTCACCATCAGCGCGAACTCGACTGAGTCGGGCTCCGGCACAGCAATAAGAAAAGCTGCCGAGTTTTCCCTCACTGGAGAAGGCGGTCACTCCTTTCAATATCAACTGAGCGGCTCTTCGGTCACCATGACCACGGGCGATGGCTCGGGTGCAACGAAACAAATGGTGGTAAATAACTTCACAGCACTCCCGGCATTTTCTTCGGGCGTGACTGGAACGACCACGATGTCGGGCTCCGCTGGATCTTCTGGGGCGAAGACGATTTACATCGGCGGGGATCGCGCGGCACCCATTGCCAGTCAGGTAACGGGAACGTACGTATCTCCGAACTTCACGATGACAGTTACCTATAACTAAGCTGGAGTCAGACGTGTCACGTCAGGTAAAAAAACTCCAACCAGTTAATGAGTGGAATTCCCGCGATCAGGGGCGAACTTCTTGGAAGTTCCCCCTGGTCGTGGCAACCACGCTCTTCTTCGTCCAGTTTTTCTTCTCGGTTTCTTCTTGGTCCGGGCCGGGTATCATTCGCGCTACGGCCCGGGCACTGGCCACTTCCTTCATGGCGCGCCTTGCACAAGCAGTGGCGGAAAAAGACTTAGCCTTCATGGAAGGCGTTCCCGGCTCTCCCCCCGAAACTGTTTCTCCGAATGATCCCAATGCCCTTCGCTTTTCCTTCAGCGGTGAAAACGATCAAACCTATTACGTGGAATATCCTAAGATGCTTGAGGTGACCCTCGGCGATGATAGTTCAGAGGATCCGGATAGGCGTGTACGAATCTACGATCTTGAATCCTCCTCACAATTGTCTTTGGGCGTTTTGCCCAGCGATGGCTCCTTGGCCCGCACTTCTCTGGGGGGCACGCGCGACAGGCTTCTCCTGACACAGGAGTCGGGAGACTACACAGGCGAATTGCCCCTCACGATTGTCTATCCCTAGCTTCTTCATATTCCCTTCACACTGTTTAATTAAAATGAAGACATGATGAATCGAATTTTCTTACGCCCTCAGGCTAAATTAACAATCTTTACCTTAATTGAGTTGCTTGCCTCGGCAAGTCTTCATCAACAAAAAGCCCGGGCCGCCGGAAATACGGCCTCCGCGAACGCGAATGCCTACGCCCATATGCTTATTCCCATCGCCATCACCAAGGTGGACGACCTAAATTTTGGCGAAACCTATAGCGGCGATTCCCTCCTCACCATTTCCGCGAACTCTACTGAATCGGGCTCCGGCACGAACGTGCGAAAAGCGGCCGAGTTTTCCCTCACAGGGGAGGGCGGCCACTCCTTTCAATTTCAGCTGAGCGGCTCCAGCATTAACATGACTACGGGCGACGGCTCGGGTGGTACAAAACAGATCGTGGTGAATAATTTCACGGCACTCCCGGCGTTTTCCTCCGGTGTGACAGGCACGACGACGTTTTCGGGTACTTCCGGGACTTCCGGGTCGAAAACGATTTATATCGGTGGGGATCGCGCGGCCCCTGTGGCTAGCCAGGTGACGGGCACCTACGTCTCTGCGAACTTCACCATGACGGTGACCTACAATTGACCTGATGCATCCGGCGGGATGCGGCGTTCTTTTAATTCGCTCCAATCTCCCACACTAAATCTTGGGTTTCTCACCCTTTTCTTCTATAATTAAATACATAGATGAGATCTCAGCTCTGCACCGGCGTCAGAAAACCTAGGCGATTGCTGCTTTGCATATTCGTACTCTTGGCCGCGCGCACTGGGTTTTCGAGCATCCAAGTCTTTCCCACTCGAATTGAGCTTTCCGACGAACAACGGGTAGCTAATATTTCCGTGCGGCATCGGGGCAATCAGCCCGGGCAATATCGAATCGATGCGGTTTTCTACAGAATGACTCCCGATGGAACGATGGCAGTGGTGGAAGATGCGAAGCCCGAAGAGAGGCCGCTTTCAAAATTTTTGCGTTTCTCTCCTCGTCAAACCACTCTTCCTCCCAATCTTGAACAGGTGATTCGGGTGATCGTCGCTCCTCCGAAAGATCTGCCCGAGGGCGACTACCGTGCCCATCTACATTTTGTGCCAGGCTCCGAAGCAGAGCCAGATACCGGTGCGGCCGCGCCTTCGGGAAAGAAAAAAATTCGGATTGCCTTGGATGCGAAACTTGCGCTCGCTATTCCCGTCATTTTCCACCACGGAAGCCCGCTTTCCAAGACTTCATTAACGGGCCTTAAGGCAATTACCAACGCGGATAAGCAGCTCGCGTTCTGGGTGGAGCTCAATAGCGAGGGCAAAGGGTATCCTTACGGGGATTTCTATTCCGTGTTCACACCCAAAGGCGGAGCCCCAGTTGAATTGGGCTGGGCCCGGGGTGTGGCTTCCTATTTACCTAAACGCGTGGTGAGTTTTCCCTTTGCAATGCCGGCGGGAATGACGACTCTCGCCCACGGCAAACTTCGCCTCGAATTCCGAGAACACCGCAATGACAACGAGGCAAAGGTCTTCTCCTTCGCTGAGACGGAAATTCCTTAGGGGTTCCCTCCTCATTCTTTCCCTAAGTCTTCTTCTCATTCTCTTCTTTCTATTTCCCGGCTGGCTCGCTGAGTGGCGCGACCGATCTGTTTTCTTAAATTACGACGAGCCTTCTTTTGGAAAAGAGGGCGTGATTTCCTACCCGCAGATGAGCGGCATCGCTGCACTCGGATTTCAATCAGACAGAAAAATTATTCTGGGGGGGACGGATTTTACTTTGATGCGCATTCTTTCCGATGGGGCGAAGGATATGGCGTTCGGCAAAGACGGGCTTCTAAAGGTGGATTTGGAGCGAAACGGTCAGTTGAACGCTCTTTCGGTGAAAGGGGAAGATATCCTAGCCGCCGGAAATTGCGAAAAGGAAGGAGGAGGCGCCTTCCCCTGCGGCGTGAGAGTTCAGGCGGGGCAATGGGAGAGGTTTTCCTTACCGGAATCGGAGGAAGGCTGCATCCGTGCAATCGGCGAAGATCACAGAGGAGTCCTTTGGCTTGCCGGCACGCTCACGAAAAATAGAAAGCGCTCTTTCGCTGTTTGGAGAAACCTGATTCCGATTGTGGTGGACTTTGAAAAGGGAGCTTCGGAAGCGACTTCTCTCGTAATCCAGCCGGATGGAAAAATTGTCGTGGGCGGGTTTAGTCAACAGGGGGCGATTTCCTCTATTGCGTTAGCCCGGTTTCAAACCTCGGGAGAATTAGATCTCTCTTTCGGGAATCAGGGAAAAGTGATTACTGCTTTCCGCTCCTCCAGTAATTTTGTCTATTCTCTGGCCCTTCAAAAAGACGGAAAAATTCTCGCGGGTGGCTCCTCCGGGGGAACGGCGAATTATGATTTTGCGATTGCGCGCTTTCTATCGAGCGGAGAGCCGGATGCGACCTTTGGATTCGGGGGGCTAATGACTCTGCCCGTAGGGGATGGGGACGACATTATTCACGGCCTTCATCTTTATCCGAATGAAAAGATACTCGCGATGGGGGCCGCGGACCTAGGCTCTCTCCAACATGGAATTGCCTTGGGGCGTTTCCAATCCGAGGGAAAATTGGATTCTCGTTTTGGGGAAGAGGGTGTTGCCATCTTTTCTTCGGGAGGTTTCACTCCCTACGCATCGGCCCTTCAGGCAAATGGGAAGCTCTTAGTTGCAGGCCAAAGGGTGGATGAAAAGTCGGGGCAGTTTAGAGGGTTTGTCGCGCGCTTTCAAAGAAATGGGAATTTGGATCGCCCATGAAGCGGTGGGGGTATTTCATCCCTTGCGGCATTGGGATTTTCCTCCTCTTAAGCCTTCTTCGATTCCCCGACGGAAGTATCGGCCACGATTACCACCATGCCTTCGTCCGCTTTCTCATCGGAGCAAATCACTTCTGGAAGAATGGTTTTTCTCTCCCGCAATATACCGCTTCACTTTGCGCAGGTGAGCCATTCTTGGCGGATCCGCAATCTACCTACTTTTCGCTGACCCAGTGGCTTGTTTTTTGGATGGAGCCCTGGCTCGCGACTCTTTTTACGGTCGCTCTTTTTGCCCTTTTGGGCTACCTGGGTTTTCTGGCTCTTCTAAAAGAATCCCTTCAGATTCGGGGCGCAGTCGCTCATTTTGTCTCGCTCGCCTTCCTCTTAAACGGATTTACCTATGCCCACCTTCTCGTGGGCCATCTCACCCACCATGGATTTTTTTTAGCCCCTTGGCTTTTGTGGGCGTTTTTCCGGCGCAAAACCCCGATTATATTAGTTAGCTTTTTGTGGACCTATCTCGTTTATTCGGGCGCTCTCCACGTGGGGGTAGTTTTTATTTTTATGGTTTTCATTGCAGCGCCGCTTATTCTTCTCGTTCACGCCGAAAGAAAAACCCTAGGCTCTTTTTTGGGGCGGCTTATTGGAGTAGCGTTTCTCACCTTTCTATGCACGTTTGCGAAGATCTATGCAGGCTGGAGCTATTCCAGCGCCTTTATTTCGCGCGCAGTAGAGACGCCGGCATTGTCACTTTTTCAGCTCCTTGAATATTATTTTTGGTTTACGCCGTCGAGTACACCGCACTTTCTCAGCGTGGGGGAATACGATCTAGGTGCCTGGGAATTTGTCGCCTTTGTGACCAAGCTTACCATTCCGGCAATTCTTTTTGGCCTCGCGGAGTTTTTCCGGGCGAAACGTGGAATAAAAGCCGCCCTTTTGTGGAGTGGGGGAATGGCACTTGTGACCATCCTCATTGCCTCGGGAAAACTACCAAATTCTTCTATCCCTCTCTTGCGGGGTTATCATAACCCTATAAAAATTCTGGGGTCCCTCATCCCTATTTTTCTTCTTGCTCTCGCCTGGGCCCTTTCCTGTTTGGAGAAGCGATTTCCCTTTAAAATCCCTCGCCCCCTTCTTTTTCTCGGCGCTTCCCTGCTGCTGCTCGCAGAGTTCTGGCAGGGGGCAAAGTTTTTTCGCCGGATTCCCGAAGCGGGGAACTTTGCCTGGGATTCGAAGAGTTACCAGATTCTAAAATCGAATTTTCCTGTGGTGGAAAAGGTGAGCAACAATTCGAGCGATTTGGCTGGTCTTCTTGCGGGCGAAAGCTCGATGAATTGTTACGAGCCACTTTTTGGTTATGATCAAGCAGGGTGGAAGGGAGAAGTCGTTCTTGGGCCCACCCGCCAAATTGAAAACGGACATTTCAATCTTACGCACCCGGGATGTCTGCTTTATCCCGATTTTTTTCACTGTGCCCGTTGGGAAAGAATTGAGGAGAGTGACAGGGAGGCCTTCGAGGATTTGATTGCGGGGAAACAACCCCACTGGCCGCTCCCTTGGGGCCAGCTTATTTTAAATTGGCTTACCGCGGCAACACTCCTGGGAATGGGCTCACTTCCCCTCCTAGGGCATCTAAATTTTTTGAAAAGAAATCGACGAAAAATGCCGAAAAGATAAGGGATACAAAATGCCTTATCGTACGATTCAATCCGGAGAAAAATCTCGCCTTTATCGAATGGCGCGACGGGTCTCGCCCGTGAGTGGTGTTTTCCTCATGGCATTGGGCTCCACCGTTATTTTGGGATGCATTCTAGGTTCGGTGCGGATTACCAGCATCTCCGCGTCTCTTCCCAGCATGAAAATGAATACTGCAGTCTGTTTTCTTATGCTCGGTTTTGCGACGTTCGGATTGCGCTGTCAACTCACCCCCTATTGCAATCGAGTGGCGAATGTTCTCTCTGTATTCATCTTTCTAGTGGGTGCCCTCACCCTGCTCGAGTATTCAGGAGAGTGGAATTTTGGAATCGACGAGCTATTGATTCGAGACCGTATCTTGGGTCCCTCCACCTACTATCCCGGCCGGATGGCGCCTGAGACGGCCTGGGCGTTTTATTTCTATGGCTTTGCGCTCTTTTTCCTCAAAGGGAGATCCGATGCGGGGTACTGGGTGGGGCAGGTGCTCATCGTCCTTGGGTTCAGTTTTGGGTTGTACCAAGGCTTTAGCTACTATTTTGAAATTGGAAATTCGATCCCCACCCACACGCGGATGGCGGCACACACGTGGGTGGGAGTTATTTTAGGGGGCTTGGGTCTATTCTTCCTTTATCCGAATAGAGGAATCTTGGAGCTCCTCTCTCGAGGGACTATTGGGGGGATTCTGGTCCGCCGCCTTCTCCCTTGGGGAATTGCGGTCCCCCCTCTTCTGGCGTGGTTTCGAGTCGTTGGTCTCAAACACCACATCTTTTCAAATGATCAGGGGGTCGCGCTCATCGCCACACTCACCATTATTTACCTGGTGGGGATCATGCTCCGAACGGCCTATGAATTGGATAGAGTGGATTCCAAAAGAGTGGAATCCACCCAGCTGCTGAGCTCCATCATCGAAAATATTCCCAACATGATCTTCATGAAGGATGCCAAAGATCTTCGTTTCGTCCTATTTAACCGGGCGGGGGAAAAGCTCCTGGGTTTTCCTCGTCAAGACCTGATGGGGAAAAATGACTACGATTTTTTCCCCAAGGATCAGGCCGATTTCTTTACGAGTAAGGATAGAGAGATTCTAAATCTGACAGAGCCGGTGGATATCCCCGAGGAGCCCATCGATACGAAACACGGAAAGAGGATTCTGCACACCAAGAAAATCTGTCTCGTCGATGAAAAAGGAGTGCCTCAATACCTCCTGGGGATTTCCGAAGATATTACCGATCGTAAGGAGTACCAGAGTCTGCTAGTGCAAAGCTCCAAAATGTCGGCGTTAGGTGAGATGGCAGGCGGCATCGCCCACGAGATCAATAATCCTCTTTCCGCCATTTACGGGGAGGCGGAGGAGCTCAGAGATCTTGCCACTCAAAAGGAGCTGGATTCGGAATCCGTGGCGAAGGCCGCCTCGAGAATTGAGGCGACGACAGAGAGAATTACCCGCATCGTAAAAGGCTTAAGAAGTTTTGCCCGGGACGCTTCGGAGGAGCCGTTTCTTCCCACCCCGCTTTATCAAATTGTCGAAGACACTCTTTCCTTTTGCCGAGAACGCTTCAAGACCCAGGGAGCGAAGCTCGAAGTGATGAATATTCCTCAGACCTTGGAATTGGATTGCCGGCCCATTCAGATTTCTCAGGTGCTGCTCAATTTACTTAATAATTCCTTTGATGCTATCCAGAATCAGGCGGAGAAAGAGATTCGAATCGAATGGCAGGACCTCGGGGCTGAAATCGAGCTACGTGTGATCGATAATGGCCCTGGCATTCCCAAAGAGCTTCAGCAAAAGGTATTCCAGCCATTTTTTACTACCAAATCGATCGGCAAGGGGACGGGGTTGGGCCTTTCCATCGCTCAAGGGATTGTGCAGGCACACAAGGGAACTCTTGTCGTGGAATCAAACGCCAAAGGGGGCGCAGTATTTAAGCTGGTCCTGCCTCGCTATCAAGGCGATGAAGAAGCTTTGAAGGCGGCTTAAGCGGCGACGGGCAGTTCGTTCTCGGGTAGGGCGCAGGTGGGAATTTCGATACAAAACGTGGTGTGGGTTGCCTCAGTTTTCAAATACAGTTTCCCGCCATGGGATTCCACTAATCCTTTGCTAATACTTAAGCCCAGACCAGTTCCTACTCCGACGGGCTTCGTCGTGAAGAAGGGATGCATGATCTGCTCCTGAATATCTTTAGGGATACCAGGCCCACTATCCGAAACGGAAACAACTAGGAATTTGGACTCTAATGAAAACCCCAGACGAATCCATCTGGGCTGTCTCATATCGGTGACAGCGTCGCAGGAATTATTCAATAGGTTCACCAGGACCTGGGCAATCTGGCTGGGGCGGCAACTTACAAAAATATTCGGTGTGTTTTCAATGACGAGATCAATGTGATGGCGCTTCATTCTCTCTTGGCAGAGCTCGAGAGTGCTATCGACTAGGGTTTGCAGACTGGTGGCCACCATGGGGTCTTGCGCTCCTTCGCGCGCGAAGCTTTTAAGCCCGGCAATGATCTTACTGATTCGAACCACCATGGTCTCAATTTTTGCGACCATGGAATGGCATTCCTCGCGATTGATGGTGGAGGAGGAAATGAGGTAGTCGATTTCCTCAACTCCCGCACGCACGACGGAAAGAGGATTATTAATCTCGTGGGCAACGCCGGCGGCCATTTTTCCGAGTGCCGAAAGCTTTGCGGAGTGGAAAATTGTGGCTTGAGCTTCTTTCAGCTCTTTCGTCCGTAAATCCACCATATGGCGCACCTGTTCTGATCGGCCCGTGAGCGTGAGAAGAAGTGCGCCCATCAATCCCGTCAAAAGAAATCCCCCGGTTAAGACAAACCACGGCACCCACGACATTTCCTTGAGGATCAGATCTTCTTCGCTTCCAAAAGTAAGGTCCCAGGTGCGTCCGAAGGCAGGGATGGATTTTGTTGCATAGACGTAGCGAAGCCACGAGACCTGTCCGAATGCGAGATTGGGGCTCCGAGACTCGGCATCCCGCACCACTACTCTCATCGTTCCTAATTTTGCCTTTTTTTGGAGCGTTTGAAAAAAAGAATCGGCCTGTAGGATGCCGACGATAAATCCTTTGACCGATTGTTTCCCTCGCTCCCGGTAGACCGGCGCGAACGTCAGAAAGGAAAGGTCTCCCTCAGGAATGCCTATCAGTTGAAATGGCTCGGTGATCGCCATGGTTCCCGTTTCCAGGGCGCGGGTGAGCCCGGCCTTTCTGCGGGGTTCGGAAGCGAGATCGAATCCCAAAATCATTTCGTTTGCTGGAGAGACATAGCGCACAGGGAAATAGCGCTCTCTATTTTGAGCGGGGACAAAATGACCATTTTGAAATTCCTTGATAATAAGCGGAAATCGATCGCGCTCACGGGCCTCTACGGCCTGCGTGTAATTGACTGCAAAGACCTCAGGATGCCTCGCGCGCCAGTCCTCCGTGAATTGGTGAAAACCTTCTTCCGAAATCGCGTTCACACTTTCCACAAGGCTTACGGTTGCATGAAGTGCTTCTTTGAAATTACTTAACTCTTGTTGTAGGCCGGCGATATAGTGATCGACTCTTTGATCCAGATTGAGCTGAACGGATTTTCTTTCCTGCTTCTGAGCGATGAGAAAACTTCCTACAATGATGACGAAGGTTAGCGACAGAGCAAGAGAAAGCCACTGAGACCTTTTCATTCTTTCCCGGTCGTGCCGGCTCGACAAGTAAAGAACCACGAGCGGGCCAATGATCATGGCGCCCATGCAGTCACCGACCCACCAGGTTAGCCAGTTAAACCAATATTCGGAAAAGACAAATTTGTGAAAGAAAGAGAGTGTCGTTACTCCGACCGTTGCGCTCACGATGCAGCTTAAGGGGCCGGAGAGTAAGAGAAAGGTGAGAATGTCCTTACCATCCAGAAGTAGGAAGGGCTCCTTTACATGCCGGCGCACCAGAACGCTTGCGACAACCGCTTGGAGTGCGGCCCCAAGGCCTAAGATCAAGGCGATTCCAAAAGGGCCATTCGCAATATTGACGAGAAACGATCCGAGAAGGATGGCCGGCCAAAACCGAGCCCCTCCGAGAAGAAGTCCCGCCAGCGCGATTCCCGAAGCGGGCCAAATGGCCGTCGCGTAACCGGGAGGGATGGCCGAGAGTAGGCCTAGTCTTCCCGCGAGGTAGTACGCGAGAGCCAAAGCCAAGAAGTGAATCCATTCACGCCGCATAAGAGCCTAGAGTCCGTCTCTTACTTATCGGCGGAAGGCTCCTCCTTCTTCATAATAAAGAGGTAGTTGAACCCTCTAAGAAAGTAATTCCCCTCTACTGCTGCGGTGTGCCAGTGGTTTCTCTTCATAGTGCGGTTGTGGCGCGTGACGCAGATGATATCGACAGGCTTGAAGAGATTGCACATTCGTTGGAAGAGCTCGAAACCCAGCGGGGCGAAAGGCTTCCCCTTCTTGAAAGAATCCGAAACATAGAGTGCCATGTAGCGCCTGTTTTTCATCACGCGATAGATCTCCGCGATCACTTTCTCCATCGCTTCATAGTAAAGAGGCGTTCGCGCATCGAGCTCGCCGATGCAGTTCTTATGGCCAGAGTATTGAATGTGGTTGGAGTAGGGCGGGTCTATGAAGACAAAATCGACGCTCTGGTTTTTTAGTGGCAGGTGGCGGGCATCTGCTTGAACGATGTCTTCTCTGAACGGGGCGAGATCAAACCCAAGGCCGTTGCGCTTTAGATCATTGCAGACATCGAGCGTAGTCCCGCTCCCGCACATGGGATCGAGCACGATGTCCCCTTCACGGGTATAGCGCTCGAGAAGATTCCAAACCACGTAAGAGGGCGTAGCTCCCGTGTACTCCTTACTTCCTTGTGGCTTCTCACCATAGTGTTGGGAGGGATAATCCCAAAGCGTAGTGGTCTCTAGCTTCAGCGCAGGCTTTTTCCAAAGTTTAAAAGGCTTCTTAGACATATTTGCAGCACCACGAAAAAGGTGTGTGGATACTTTTTCTAATCCGAAACGGAAAAAGTATCCACACACCTTTTTCTTAGGTGGCTAATGTTTAGACACCCTGTCAAAAAGATCGACAGTGCCCTCGTGTGCGGGAATCACTGAGGATTTTGATCCCCCCCCACCAAAACTGTCTAACTTTTATTCACTTGTCGTGGAGATGACCACTTTTGTCCCTCCTGTATTCTCTTAGAATATTCAAGAGTTGGGCAATTGTGGTGGCTTGGCACCCTCCCTGCACTAGGGCCCACTACCTAATTTTTGTGCAAGAAAATTAAAGAGAGAGAGAAACTTTAAGGGAGTTCCATGAGACACGCGGCCTTGATTCTCGTTCTGATGTTGGGTCTTTTTCTGAAAGCGTCCTTAGTAATGGGGGCGGAAGAGACAGCGGTGGATTCGACCGAATCCAACGACGTCGCTTACTACCGGCCGGCTCCTCGCCCGGTGTATCAGGCACCCCAGCAGTATCAACCCCAGCCTCAATATCAGCAGCCGGCAGCCAGCGCGGCAGCAGCGGCAAGCGCATCAGCCCAGGTAGACATCAACAACCCCGAGTACGGCGACGTCCAATACACGGACGTCCAATCCAACCCAAATCAGACCATTCAAAATAACAACAACATCACCGTGGGAAACCCTGCAAATGCGGCCTATCAGAATAGCCTGAATCAGGGCTACGTCCCTCCGACTCCTGTTCCTTACGCGGGCAGTGTCGCTTACGCCGGTAATGCGGATGTGGCGGCTGTGATCGGCACTCGTGAACGAGTTTACGATCGGTACTCGAGGGTAAGTCTTACTCCGATGATCGGCGGCACCTGGTACGCGACGGATTGGAATGATCACATCGGGAATAACTACACCTTTGGATTACTCCTCGAAGTTCCGATTAACCCCAATCTCGCGTTCGAAGTGCAAGGCGGATACGCGCGGTACAATATCAGCTACGGCTACGCGGCCGGGTATCCTCCGTACAACCACTATTTCAACCAATATGTTTTAGGCGGTAACTTAAAGGCGTACTTAACCCGGACTCAGTTCCGACCGTACATCGGCGGCGGTATCGAAGGAATCTGTTACGAGAACATGTCTCGCGGCCCCTCGATGCCCGTAATGTACAGCCAGTGCATCGGAGCAGCGAACCTCTTCGGCGGTGCAGAGATCGTCTTGAGTGATGATATCGCTCTCGGCGGACGAGCCGCCTGGTTAATTCCGGTGTTCAATCGTCCATACACCGTGAGCAACAGTTATATGTCAGCCCCTGGATTCGAAGAAGCCGGTGCGATTAACACCAGCTTCTACCAGTTGATGGCGACACTAAGAATCGCTTTGTAAAAGTTCTTCTCCCAACCCAAGCACAAACGGTGAGGGGTCGAGTCGGTAATTTTCGGTCGGGGCGCCGCCAATAGTGTTTTAGTCGGCGGTGTGAGCGAATGCTGGAGTAGTGCAGTTCGTCGATGCGCGTTCCGGCCGAAAATTACCGGCTTGACTCCTCTCTGTTTTTTTCTGCCCACGCCTGGTGAGAATTCACCACTTTGCCTACTTAGTTCCCTGATTTCCCCTCCACAATTCGGCTAACCCGTTGAAATCGCATAAGGCATGACGGTTGCAATATATCTCTGCATGAAGAAGTACATGGCGATCTCCATAGTGTTCTCGTTTCTCTTCACCGGCTGTTCCGAAAAGTCGGCGGTAACGCAATCCCAAGTCTCAAAGACGGCCGATGCGCGTAACCGGTTTCTTGTCGCATTCATGGATCCCAATTCTGATATCTATAAAAACCCCGAAGAGAAGCAGGCGTTTCTGCGCGACATGGCGGCGAACCGTCCCGCGGAGTATCAATCACTTTTGGACTCCATCAATAACTTGCGCT
>JAHFAF010000020.1 GCA_023250715.1 Pseudobdellovibrionaceae bacterium
GTCCCAAGCCTCGAAGAAAGACCCAGGGCTCAGCCGCCATACCAAATCTCCCGCCCCTGGCGATCGAGACGCTCCAACTTTTGTTGGGGGAGGCCAATCCAGGATTCGTTAGAATGAACCGCGCGATAAAGAAAATCGAAAAGCGGAACATGCCGTCTCAATATTCGTTGAACGCGGTGAGGAAGACGAGGATTGAAAACGCCAAGAAGCGAAAACATCTGGCGCCAATTTTTTCGAATCCAAAGCCAAGATCCCAGCTCCAGAGAAAAAGGAATGAATCGCCCTTG
The DNA here is from genome assembly GCA_023250715.1 of Pseudobdellovibrionaceae bacterium. GTDB lineage: Bacteria > Bdellovibrionota > FAC87 > UBA2466 > UBA2466 > JAHFAF01. Next base: position 288 of record JAHFAF010000020.1, read on the forward strand.
AGGATTTTGTACTCGGTATTCATCGTAGAGAAGGTCCCAGAGATCTCCGTGTGTCATGTACTGATGGGACTGCGGCTCGACTCGATAAACGTGGTTGGAATAAGTTCTATCGAGCATGTTCTTTAGCGCACAGACTTCCGCCACATTCGGTAGAGGGGTCTTCGTCCGTGCGTAGGGAAACCAAAAGCGATCCACTTTTCCGTAGCCCGAGTGAACATCGACAGAAATAGCAACCTTTGCCGGAAAAATTTCGCGCCGGACAAAATCACAAATCGCTTGCGACTCGAATTCCATTTCGGCGCCTGCCTTGCCGCGATACCACGGCAAACTCGGACTGATGCGATGCCCTCCGTAAACTTGGTACCAGGGCATGTGATCCGCCTCGACCGGCGCATTTCTCATCAGGTCGACACCATTACCGTTCGATCGACGTTGTGCGAACATCCCTACGGGGTTGATGAGGGGGACAAAAAGTAGGCGAGTGGTCTTAAACATCTCGAGCGTACTGCGATCCCACCTCGCAAGCTCCATGATCGTCCTTAAATATGCGATACAAACTCGAGTACCGATCCTCTCCAGCCCATGCACGCCGCCGAAGAGTGCCAACACAGGTGTTTTGGGATCTTCCGGGCCAAAAGCTACCGTCACCAATGGAAAACTCGTGCCTTGGTAGGTAACATTCCCCAAGCTTCCCACACGAGCGATGTCGCTCAGGTGATCGGTCAGAATCAAAAGCTCGCGCAATTCCGGCAAAAGCCTGCGATCGGCCCTTGTAATGACCGGTTCTTTGGAATTGGGATTAAGCTGGGGGGAGAGGCTCATGGCGAGCCCCTATTCTAGCACAGGGAGGGAATCGGAATTGCGCGTTAGACCGTGTACTTTCGCTCAAAAATTTGCGTCAGATCCTTCAGATTCAAGACTGTGAAAAAATCGATGCAGCGAAAGTCTCGATCCAGGGCCGGGGCGGTAATCACCTTGGCTCCAGCGCGCAAATAGGAATTCAAGAGTGGAGGAATCAACGCCTTTGCAGCTTCTCGGTTGTAACTGTAACCCGGCGTCCCAGCCTCAATATCCATCCGATAACTGGGCAAGGGGTGGGCGCTGAACTCTTGCGCCACCTGGTTCTTCTCCGAAAGATAATCCCCCACCAGTCGCGCATCATACGGATCCATCGTTTTAATACTGGAGCAGCCGAAGAGAAAATGGGCATCGATCTTTTGGATATATTCCACCAAGCCGCGCCACAGAAGATTCATCACAACACCTTTACGAAAATCGCGGTGTATGCATGCCCGGCTGAGCTCAAGCTTATTTCCCGGCAAGCGCAAGAATGAATCGATATTGAACTCGGTCGCGGAGTAAAAGTCGTTCGAGTAATTGGACCCGATTAAGCGATAGGTTCCGACAATCCGATCGTTTGCGGAATCGATGATGACTAGATGATCCGCCACCATATCGAAGGAGTCGCTATCCAATCCGTACGGAAATTTACGATTCATGTATTCACGATGGAAGACCTCGTAACGCAAGCGCATCACTTGATCGAGCTCACGTACACATTCAATGGTCTTGACTCGGTAACCGCCCTTTTCGATGCAAAAGGTTACTTTTGGGCGGAATTCCCGCCGTAAACGCTGAATTTGGAGACGGTTATTGTACTGCCACAGCAACTGGCGCACCGGTGGAAGCGCCTTTAATTGTTGTAAAATAGCAGTCCTCCTAGGGCGGTTAACCCTCACAATAGGCCCCCAATGTTAGACAGTCATTAGTGTTTCGTTAGCATGAAATAAAAGATGAGTCACTTGGCGTCATCCGCTAGGATGGGGAGATGGCTTTGTCTCGTAAATTCGGGCTCATAGATCTGGGGACGAACTCAGTACGCTTCGATGCACATAGCATACACGAGACGGGCGAAACACACCTGATTCATCGCGAAAAGCTGATGGTTCGACTCGGGGAAAACGTCTTTTTGAAGCACCGTCTGGACCGCTCGGCCATTCACCGAACCCTCCTGGCGCTGGGAAGCTTCCGTGCGACCGCCAATGCGCTAGGACTGGAACGCATTGTGGCTTTCGCGACGAGTGCGGTGCGAGATGCAAGAGACGGGGACCGGTTTTGCGAACGGGTTCGAAGCGATCTGGGAATTCCTCTTCAAGTTATCTCCGGCAAAGAGGAGGCAGGACTCATCGCCGCTGGAATTCTTTCGAACCGTGCGGACAAGGGAAAAGACTTTTCCTTGGTCGATATCGGAGGCGGCAGCATGGAGGTAAGCCAATGCGAAGGAGGAAAGGTAGTGCGCAGCCACAGCTTTCCCCTCGGAGTAGCCCGGCTTCAACAAGTGCATTTGAAAACTTCCCCACCCTCCGCACGTAATCTCGAGGCGACCCGCGAACACATTCAAGCAATTTTGAGCCCTGTATTAAAAGACTGGCCTCCAACAAAACGAATTCTAGGATCCTCCGGGACGGTACGCGCTTTAACTCGAGTCGCGAAGCGAAAGGGGACAAAGCTAACACTCGACGGACTCTCCTCCTTAGTGACTCGCATCGCGCCACTTACTCCGGATGAGATTGAATGGATTCCAGGCATGGACCCGAAACGTCGCGATCTTATCTTGGCCGGGAGCCTAGTACTCGAAGAATGCATGCGCCACTTAAATGCGCGCCGTGTGCTAGCTACAAAATATTCCCTGCGCGACGGAATGTTGCAAAAGATTTTATCGGAGCTTCCTCAGACTCGTGTGCCGAATCCTTTGGACGCGGCAAGGGAGCTTGCGGAAAAGCTCAGCCTTCCTACTGAAAGATTAGGGATGGCCCTATTCCTTTTCTCGAAGCTGCAAGCGATTCATGGACTAACTTCCGTTTGGCGGGAACGCTTGGCGCTTGCCTTTCTATTCCAGGATGCCGGCCATCGCATCTCCGCCGAGCAGGGGAGGAGACACTCCGCTTATATCGTTCGAAACGCCGATCTCTACTTGAAGGAATCCGAGCAGGAAGAAGTGGCTTTGCTTTGTCTGCGAGCCAGTGGGGAAATAAAAGCACGTTGGCTCTTACATCTTTTTCATGTGTTGGAGCCCATAGCATCTCTTGCGGAAAGTATTCACATAAAACAAACGAACGGGGCGCTTAGTATCCTACTGCCCAATCACCCTTCTAGAGAATTAGTCCATTTGCGATCAACGAGCTGCCGAGAAGAATGTTTGGAGATCTTCAAAAGAAAGTTAGAGTTCCTGAATCAGCCAGGTTAGTTCTGCGTGTTTGCCGGAGAACTCGATCTCGGCCCACCCTCCTTTTTTCAGATTTACCTCGATACCAAGCGCTTCCTCGAAAAAGAAGGGGATCCAGTCTCCGTGAGTAGAAATGAGCGTCACCGCATCTTTTGACTTGGTCCACCCTCTCATGAAACTTCGAACTCGGGCACGGAAAGCTTTCCCTGATTCCTTTTCTATTTGCTCGAGGAGAATATCGTCCACTTCTATCTTTTTCTTTTTCTGATCGGCGATGGCCTGAACAGTCTCTATGCAGCGAAGCCTCGAGCTACTCACCACTCGAACGGGAATACCACCGTAGCGATGCTCGAAATGCCGAAAGAGTTTTTCCGCTTGCGCCCAGCCTTTTTCACTTAAGCCGTTATCGACTTCCCTTCCTTGATCTTTGTCTCGGTGGGCGTGTCGAATGACAATTAGAGTTTTAATGAAGGGGCGTGCCACGGTATTCTTTTCCAGCAAGCTTCTCGAACTCGATCTGCGATCGGATGGGGCCAGCACCGTTCTTCGCGGTTCGCTTTTTCCACGTCCCTTGATGGGTCAGCTCGCGCGCCTTGAGATTATCCGACAAATAGGTGGGCAAGAGTACATCTCTAATAAACGCATAGATCTTGGGATCGAGAACCGGGAACGCGATCTCCAAGCGCGAGAAGAAATTTCTCGGCATCCAGTCGGCGCTCGAGAGATACATGGCGCCCTGGCTTTCAAAATAATAAATTCGACTGTGCTCAAGAAAACGATCGACGACGCTAATCACGCGAATATTCTCACTCAGGCCTTTCACGCCTGGAATTAAGGAGCAAGCACCGCGAACGATAAGATCCACCTGCACGCCCGCCCGTGAAGCCGAGTAAAGAGCTTCCACCACGCCAGGATCGACAAGTGCGTTTACCTTGGCGACGATGCGGGTCTTCTGGCCCTTTCTCGCGGCTTCCGTCTCCTGCTGGATGTGGCTCAGGAGCCTGCGATGCATTCTCGTCGGGGCCAATACAAGATGCTTAAAACCTTGGGGAACAACTCCCTTGAAAGCCGCATCGAAAAATACGCGCGCATCCGCGCCGATTTCCTGGTGGGCGGTTAAAATCGCCAAATCGGTATACATCTTCGCCGTCGTGGCATTGTAATTCCCTGTGGAAAGATGCGTATAATGTCTCACCCCGCCCGCTTCGCGGCGGGTGACAAGAGCCACTTTCGCGTGCAATTTCAATTTTCCGAATCCGTAGGTGACATCAGCTCCCGCGCGACGCAATTCATCTGCAAGCTGCAAATTATTTACCTCATCGAATCTCGCTCTCAGCTCGATGATCACGCGCACTTTCTTTCGGCGGGCGGCGTCCTTCAAGATTTTCAAGAGTGGCGATTGAGCATCCACGCGATAGACCGTCTGCTCGATCATTTGCACGCTGGGATCATTCGCGGCAGCCTCGATGAAAGAGACGAAGGCATCGAAGGAATCATAGGGGTGGTGCAACAGAAAATCGTGCTGCTTTATTTTGTCGAAAATATTTCCAGTACCGTCGACAAAAGCCTTGGGCTGCCGGGCCTGAAGCGCTGGATAGCGTAGCCCTGTCTTGTTCGCAAACTTCTCTGGTGTTCCCTTCACAACCGTCCAAAGCCCCTGCAAATAAAACGTGTGAGGGGCAGGCAAAACCTGCCCCGGACTTAGTCTCAAGGCCGTTCGGGCTTGATCTAAAAACCCCTCGGGAAAACTTCCCCGGTATTGCAATCGGACCGCAGCACCTCTCTCGCGGCTACCAATTCCGGTGCGCACGATATCTGGGATTGAGGCCGGATCTTCTTCTTCCAAATCCGCCGTAAAATCCGCGTCTCTAGTCAATCGCAAAAGCCCTGGCTGCCCGCGCAGGCCGAAGTGAGGGCCTAAGTAAGTGGAAAGCAAATCATCCAAGAAAAAGAAAAAGATTTTTCCCTTTTCTTCGGTCGTCAAGATAGTTGGCAAGTTTCTCGGAATTCTAAACCAAAGTCCGCCAGAGAAGATCATCCCGACACTCAGGTTTTTCAGATCCGCGAGCTTTTGAATGGAAAACGTCTCAGGAGGCGTAAGCTTCGTGAAGATCTCTTTTTCAAAAGCCTGCTTTCCCAGCTCGTCCGTTTCCGCGGAGTCCGCGGCTTTCTTTACCACGAAAATATTGGAAGCGGCGAGGTCCGCAATCAAAGAGTCAAGCACCTCACCTTGCTTCGCGCCAAACTTTGCGACATTTTCCAAAATACTATCGCGAATGGACTCTAGCCTTCTCAAGACGGGAAGATTGATGGGCTTATACCTCGCATGGCTTCGAATAGATTTTCCGAGCGAGGCCAAACGGATCATGAAAAATTCATCAAGGTTGGAAGAGGTGATCGCGAGATATTTTCCCCTCTCTAAGAGAGGATTACCACTCGAAGCGCGCGCCTCGTCCAACACCCTTTCATTAAACTGCAACCAGCTGAGATCTCGATGAATGAGCGGCCGCTCTGGAGCGGAAAGTAAGGACGGGAGTGTCGGGAGCAGCCGGATTTTAAACATCGCGGCGCAATATCCCACAAAACAGGCTTTTCCGCCAGGCCCGAGGGCAATTAATGCAATATTATTAAGATTTTGTTAGTTCTCGCGTGAGAGCTTGAAAAGCTCGGGCAGAAGGTCTTGGCGTTCTTTTCTGCGTAGAGTAATCCACCTCGAGAAGTCCGAACCGGGGCCCATAACCTTTTACCCACTCAAAGTTGTCCAAAAGCGACCAATAATAATACCCGCGAATATCGGCTCCACTTTTCATCTCCTCCGCCACTTCCTTTAGATGATCGCGCAGGTACTTTTCCCGGCGGGTGTCGCTCGCATCCGCGATGCCGTTCTCCGTAATGTAGAGGGGTTTTTGGTAACGATTCAAAAAACGAATCATTCTGCCCAAGCCGCGCGGATGAATAGACCAACCCAGATCACTTGTCTCCTCCCCTGGACGTGCAAAGACGACGCTCAAAGGAAAAGACGAGCGCGCAGGGAAACCATTCTCCCGACTAAGCTGGCAGCTGACGTACACTCGCGTGTAATAGTTGATGCCGAAAAAATCCACGGTGGATCGCCCACGGGCCTGCGGGACTTGAGGAGCGTAGGGAAGAAGTCCCCACACTCCAAAATGTTGCTTCTTTCCTGTCACGGCATCGGGCCAGCTCTGATTGTAGAAGCGCCGAAAAATTCTCGTGCAAAAATATTCGAGAGGATGCCAGGGCCTCAGCGGAAGAAAATCAATTAGGTTGTGCGCGATCCCCACTTGAACGGGATGGTTTCGCCAGGGGCCACTTCTCTCCCCCTTAAAGCCATGGATGAGATCGTATGCTTGTAGATGCGCACGCAAAAGATTGCGGCACGCCATCGAAGCATTTCGCGGGCTGTAACGAGCCGGTGGCATGTAGCCACCCAAGTAGGCCCCCACCGCTAACGTGTTGGGCTCATTTACCGTGCACCAGAGCGGGATACGATCTCCTATTTTTTCCAAAACCTTTTTCACGAAATGCGAGAACTTTCCGGGGGTGTGTTCGTTCGCAAACCCTCCTTGGATCGCCACCCATTGGGGCAAAGTAAAATGATGAAGTGTTGCCATCGGCAGAAGGTTTAGTTTTTCGCACTCGCCGATGAGATCGGAATACCACTCTAGTGCCGTGGAGTCCCATTGCCCGAGAGCCGGCTCACAGCGTGACCACTCGATACTGAAACGATAACTATTGAGACCGAGATCCCTCGCGGCTCTTAAGTCCTCCTTGAAAAGCTTCCAATGGTCGCAAGCGGCACCCGAGGTCTCCCCCCCCTCGATATTGCCTTCCTGCTCCCAAGCCCACCAATCATTATGTATGTTCTGCCCCTCGACCTGGTGGCTACTGGTCGCGGCACCCCACAAGAATTTAGAGTTCATTCTACGAGTCCACCCCGCAATATCTTAAGACGGTTTCCCCGCCAGCGAATGGAATTTCCGCAAGCAATGTGAATCCAAAGCGGCACTGCCAAGAGCTCTCGTATTCCCCAGTAAAAAAGTGCCAGAGGATCCCACCTCTCTTCGAGGTGACGAATTAAAACCGCATCGAGAACTGCCCACACCGCCAGGTGAATAGCCAAAAAGATTCGGGGAGAAAAATCAAGGCAAACGTGAAATGCCAAAGCGCCGAGCCCACCCGATACAATTGCTCCCAAGAGCGGCTCCAGAGCAAACGCGAGGGGCGATTGCGATTTACGAATCCTTCCCCACCGAATGTGCCTCGCCCAAAATGCGCTGAATTGAAAACTGCCGATATGCTGCCGGATTGGCTCTCTCATGACGACGAGACGAAGCCCAAGCCGCTGCATCGCCTGTCCTGCCATATAGTCTTCGGCGATGTAACGAGAAAGATTTTGAACACCGCCGAATCGCTCCGCCACTGATCTTCGAAACAGCATCGACTTACCCAATACGAATCCAAAACCCAATCTGAAGGCGACGTGCATCCACCGGGCATAGAAACTATTCAAGAATGTCGACTCAAGTTTTCCGCCGAATCCACGACCGGAAGTACCCGCCACTACCGCAGTGACAACCCCTACATCGGGCTGGAGATAGGAGACAACTCGCTTCAGATAATCCGGTCGCACACGGATGTTACTGTCACTGATTAAAAGGCAATCATACCGGGCCTCACGATAGGAATAGAGGAGATTGTTCACCTTGGGATTCGGGCCCACGTCCACATCTCCGATGATTAATCTCGCTGGAAATTCTGGGTGTCTTTGAAGCACGCGTGCTACTGCCGCTCTCGCAGGGTCTTTCGGGTCTGCGACGGAAAAAATGATTTCGTAAGTCGGATAGTCCAAGGCAAAGAACGTCTCAATGTTTTCTTCTATACCCTGCTCGGCCCCCTTCATCGGCTTTAATATTGAGACTGGCTCCCACTCTCTCGAGCGGGGTTGCCTTCGATCTCTAACTTGCCCGAGGGAAACCCAGGTGCCCCAAACGGTCACCCCGAGCGCCAACGCCCAGGGACAAAACAGACTGAGTGCAATCCATGTCATGGGGAGCCTCGTAGTATTGGAAATCCACTTTCTGTTGACGAATCGCCTCCAGAATCGCTTCTTCTTTGCGCTCACAGCGCAGAAGTGTCTTCCAAGACGTCATTTGTCGTTTCTGGTGCAAATCACTGCTCGCAATTTTTGGCAGGCTGCTTTGGCTAACCTCCTCAAATAAATAGGGACCGCTCGCCACCTCCCAAGCATCGAAGCATTCGTGCAATTCGTGCCGCCGGCTCCAGATCTGATAAGTCTGCTTTTCCATTTTGCGCGTCCACACCGGATGAGCGGCAATGGAGAGGCCTCCCGCCCTTCGTATCGATTGGCATTGTTCTGGAATATCCTCGTTCGCGGAAATCCACTTGCGTACGCCCAACCCCAAAACATGCGCGGAGCGGTGATTAGAGAGAGAGTTTCGAGTCAATTCCACCCCGGGAATAACAACCATCTTGTACTGATCCCATGCCCGTTCGCCTTCTGATTTCAAAATCTCGAGGTAGAGAGGGAAATTCGCGGGAGTCAGCGTGCAACCCAAGTACGCGGAAGCCTTCCCCAGCATCGAGGTGTCTTCACAAAGATGGTCGGTAAAGGCCACCGCACCAAATTTTAGGCGGCCGAAATAATCCACGATTTCGGGAATAGAGTGCCTGCCATCGCTGAAGTTCGAGTGGACATGGAAGTCGGCCAAGAACATCAAGGACAGTATCGGCAAGCGGTGTTTACCGACGATTAGGCGGCTATCAAGATTTGGTTAGGCCTTACGATTGGACTTTCCGTGAATAATGCCTATGCTTAGGAGCAATGTTGGAAAGGATAAACCCCATGAAACGACTCTTATTCTTGTTACCCCTCCTATGGCTCCCGAGCTGCGGTTACAACTCCCTTCAGCAAATGGACGAGGGCGTTAAGGCCGCGTGGAGCGAAGTTGAGAACCAATACCAGCGCCGTGCGGATTTAGTGCCGAACCTTGTTGAAACCGTAAAGGGGTATGCGAAGCACGAGGAGTCCACTCTGGAAGGCGTAGTCAAGGCGCGAGCCGAGGCGACGCAAACAAAAATTTCCGTGGACAGCCTATCGGACGCGGCAGCCGTTCAGAAATTTCAAGCCGCCCAGGGCGGGTTAACTCAGGCACTTTCAAAGTTATTGGTCGTGGCCGAAGCCTACCCGGACTTGAAGGCGAATGCCAATTTCAGGGATCTTCAGGCACAACTTGAGGGAACCGAGAATCGCATTGCGGTGGCAAGAAAACGCTACATTGATTCGGTTGCCGAATACAATACGGCGGTCCGATCGTTTCCTACAAATTTGACGGCAAATTATCTTTTGCACTTGAAGACACGTGAGGTCTTCACCATTAGCGAAGAGGCGAAGCAAGCGCCTAAGGTGAAATTTTAAAATAGAGCGTGAAAGCACTCCTCCTAATTTTTTGCACCTGGAACGCATTTGCGATCCAGGTTCCTTATCTTAGCGGTCCCGTCGTCGATGAGCTGCGACTTCTCTCGCCCGCTGAAAAGTCAAAGATAGAGACCACTCTCGCTACGCTCAACGCGAGCGAAAAAGTGCAGATGGCAATTCTCATTGTTCCCGATCTGCAAGGAGAGGAGATTGAGCCCTACTCCATCGCGGTCGCGGATCAGTGGAAACTCGGAAAAAAGAAAAAGGATGAAGGACTTGTCTTTGTCATTGCCCCGAATCAGCGGCGCATGCGGCTTGAGGTGGGACGTGGGCTCGAAGGAGATATTCCGGACATCACGGCGAAGCGAATTCTTTCCGATGGTGTTGGCCCCTATTTCAAGCAGCAGCGTTATGGAGATGGAATCCTTTCTGCGATTGGGATAATCGCCGAAAAGCTTCAGGTCCCGCTCACAGGATTCACGCCACCCCGACGCAGAGGGGGATCTCCTTTCCCCATGGGCGTGCTTCTACTCTTTGGAATTTTCATCATATTCACTTCGCTTTTTCGGCAGGGGCACCGTTACTACGGCGGGGGGGGCGGTGGATGGGGAGGCGGCAGTGGTGGTGGGTGGTCGGGCGGTGGCGGTTTTGGCGGAGGGGGCGGTGGATTTAGCGGTGGAGGATCTTCGTCGTCCTGGTAAGCAAATGAAAAACATCGATACGAAAAAAATTGAAGAGGCGATTCGAATCGCGGAGGCGGGCACTACGGGCGAAGTTGTCGTTCAAATTGTTCCTCGCAGTGATTCCTATTTGCCCCTTACGTTTGTATGGGGCGTAAGCGGGGCCTTGATAGGCTCGGCCTATGCAATGACCGTTTGGGGATCCTTCCTTGAATTTCAGGTCTTAGGGGCGGTGGGTGGCCTAGTTTTCTCTCAAGTTCCAAGCCTACGTAGACTTTCCCTTCCCAAAAAATGGGCAGCGTTTCGAGTGCATCGAGAAGTGCTCGCCAATTTTACGGCCTTGGGCCTTCATCAGACTCGAGAGCATACCGGGATCCTTCTTTACATCTCTTGGTTCGAACGGCGGGTGGAAATCTTAGCGGACTCGGGTATCCATGCAAAACTAGGCGACTCCTATTGGTCCGCTCAAGTATCTGATATCGTACAAGGAATTAGATCCGGGCGCCCCACCGAAGGAATTTGCCAGGCCGTTCGAGAGATGGGCGAGAAGCTAGCGACTCATTTTCCGGGCCGGAGAGAGAACCCGAACGAGCTTTCGGATACCGTCCAACTAGGCCCTAAAGATACTGTTTAATCCCTTTGCAGAAATTGTCGCGGGGAGCTAATTTCCCCCTCGGGACAAGGTTATCTCGAAGATACGACGGACATTGCTCCATTGAAGGCCGTCGCAGCTTAAGACTAGCCTTGAGGGGGTAGTTTGTTGAGTTCACCAGATAAGATCATTTCTCTCGCTGAAAAACAGCAGGCAAAAAATATCCCGGCACCTCGTTTAGATGAGGCGTTTTCAGCGCGCGAATATTCCTTAATTTTGCGAGAAGCGACTCCAGCAGATGTAATTCCAATCCAGGATCTTTATCGTCTCGTATACGGAGGAAAATATCCGGCCGAGCACGCGATTAATCCGGCGTTTCTCGATTCTCAAATTCGCGATCGCCAACATTATCTGTGGCTCATCGCTAAAACTCCCGGCAGCGATAAGATCATCGGAACGATCGTCTTCAATTTCGATTCCGAAAATCGCCTGGGAAAAGCGGCCGGTGTTGCCGTCGCTCCGGGGTTTCGCGGAAGAGGCATCGCAGGACAACTCCTTAAGCGAGGCGTGAAGCATCTCACGGAGGAGCATGGCTTGGTTGACGTCGTTTATGCCACGACTCGCACCGTAAACGAGGCCCCCGTTCGGGTGGTTTCCGAAATGGGATTCCGGCCCATGGGAATTTTCCCCAATGCGGTCCGAGTGGAGGATCTCGAGCATTTGACCCTAGATGTTCTGCTCACTCCGGTAGGACTGCGTAGCCGTAGAAAGAAGCCGTATCTTTTCCCTGCATTTCAGGAAGTTTACCAACTCGCGCGAAAGAACTTGAGCCTCGAGCGGCCGTATGTTGTTACGGAAAGAGCTCCTCTTAAACTTTCACGGCAAAAGACCACCTTTCAAGTCGTGGCCGATGAAGTCGAGGCAAGAAAACGCTTTCATCAGCTTTCCATGGAAAAAAGAGTTTCGAATAGTTTTTTCCCGTTTCACAAACCTACCCACATTCTTGCGACCGACGATGGAGGAACGGAAGTCTTCGTGTGGTTCGCAGGTGTGGCCAATCAAACGGCAATAGTAGGCTATCGGACGGACCGTGTGAACGTCCACGATTTACTGGACTCGGTGGCAGCAACCCTACAAAAGATGGGGGCCGGCTATGTGGAACTCCTAGTGGATGCCTACAATTTCGTCCTTCAACAGGAAGCCTTCACCGCCCGGTTCATCCCCTCTGCCTATTTTCCGGCCATGCGGCTCAATCACGATGGTTTGCGAGATGATTATTTCGTTTTAACTAGAACGTTTCACCTTCTCGACTTCACGGGAAGCATCGTACAAGGTGAAAACCTACATTTCCTGCGAGCCTATCTCCGTCACTATCACGATCTTTACTTCAAACCCATCCTCGATCAAAAGTAAGGTGTGCGTGTTCTTTGTTTACAACACGGCCCGACCGAGGAGCCTGCTGCAATTGGCCGTTGGCTTGAATTGAATGGGCACACTCTCGTCGTCGCCAAACTTTATGAGTCCCCTTTGTTGCCTAAGGAATGGGACGCCCTAGTCATAATGGGTGGGCACATGGGTGTTTACGATGAAGCGGATTACCCTTGGCTCAAGGAAGAAAAGATTTTCTTGAATCGAGCTGTGGCTTCAGGGAAAAAACTCTTGGGAATTTGCTTAGGCGCACAACTTCTCGCGGAAGCATTGGGCGCCAGAGTCTATAAGGGTCCTTTCTTCGAGCTCGGCTGGTGGGAAGTGGAGTGGACCAAAACCGCAGAGAAAGATCCTCACGTGGGAGATCTTCCACCGAGGTTTCGGGCCTTCCAATGGCACGGAGATACTTTCGATTTACCCCAAGGCGCCACCCTCCTAGCGACTTCCATAGCTTATCCCAATCAGGCTTTTCGTCTGGGCGAAAACATTCTCGCCTTTCAGTTTCATCCGGAGGTGGATGATGACGTCCTTTTGAATTGGGTGCAAAATGCGCTTGATGAAGTTCCCAAGGATAAATTCGTACAAAGAGCGGATGAAATTCTCAATCAAACCGACCGCATGGATCGACAACAGGCAATCCTGCACCGAATTTTATCTCGCTTCTTCGTGTAGATCGTAGAACCAAGTATACGGCGAAAAGAAGTAAGAATCCTCCCGCGATCATTTTCGCGTTAAAGAGATCCCCGAAGAGTAAGACTCCAAAAATCGCAGCGGAGACGGTATGGAAAGCATCAAAAAAAGCGAGACGATGGCCTTCCAGAAAATTTAGTAGCCAATAAAGTGCGAAGTAGCAAAGGGTGCAGGAAAAAATACAAACGAATCCCAACGCCATCCACCCCCTCGCGGGCATTTCCAAAATACCAGAGGGGAATTTCCCTGTGGCCAGGCAAAGGCACCACATAAAGACTCCAGCGCTCAATTGCAAGACGCCCAAATATTCCTCGAGAGGAATCTGCTGCCTAAATTTCTTCGAAAAGACAAAACCCAATGCCTCAAAAAAGTATGCCAGCCAGATCAAAATCAGACTTAAACCCGCAACCGATGAGCTCGAGACTTCCGCTTTACCGAAAAATAACAGAAGACCGCCACCTAATGAAATTGCGAGCGCCAAGTAAAATCCTTTTCGAACCGCTTCTTTTAAGAAAAATATTGAGAGAAGAGAGGTAATGAGGGCATTCAAGCTGCTCGCCAGGGCAAAACTCAACACCCCGCCGATTTTTAATCCATACAAAGTACAGAGTGAATCCAGTGCATAGGCAAGGACTCCCAAACCCACGAGCTTGGGAAGAAGAGGAAGCGTCGTCGAAAAATGGCGGTAGCGGATTCGAGTCACCGCGAGGAACAGAAGGCCTGAAAAGCTGTACCGAATGGCGGAATAGGCCTCGACCGGAAGATAAGTGAGAACAATTTTGGAGGCGCTGGGCGTAAATCCCCAAATGAGTTGGATGACAATCGCCAGCAAATAATAGGGGGTCACGGGACTAATCTTATCAGACTCTGGGTTGCAAGCGCTGAAGGTGAATCTCTTCGTCGAGGCGATAATATTGCTGTAGGAAGGAAAGATATTGTGGATGCACTGAGGAAGACTCGCGGCTCGATCCCAGTACGCGCTCAAAGGATCGGGCGAGAACGACGTAGTCTCGACGCATGTCGCCCTGGCGCTTGAACGCAGGAAAGTAGGCACAAGGAATGAAACCCGCGCGAGTCATACACTCTATTCCCATTACATCCCCTGCGTCGCAAATCACTTCAACAAAGGAAATGCCACGACTATGTAGCATGAGCGCCACTTCATGATAGAGCTCCGCCGGGTTCACGGGAAGATCGAGTCGCTCCCCAAGAATAGCGGCGAATCGTACTTCGGGAACAAGCTTGACGAATATTTCCAGCCGCTGGGCCGGATCGGTGATTAATGCATTGGGCGCGTGAAAGGGATAAAACGTCGCAAGAGATCTTCTTTCCTTCAAACGCTCGAAACGGTGGGCCACGAAGGCGGAAGCGTCGACGGCTTCCAGGCCCGGCAAAGACGTAAAAGCGCTTGCATCGAAGGCGGGCGCTTCAGCCACAGGAAGAGGTGCTAACCCGCAAGTCTTTCGCACCAATTCGAAAAGCGGCAGCACCAGCGGATGGAGCGTGTGATCCGCTTGCCGGTGCTCCCTCAAGATAGACTCGAAAAAATAGGCAGTAAGCCCGTTTAGTTTCAACGGATCGGCCCCTTGAGCATTGGGAAAAATTCCCAGCATTTGAAAGCCTAAACTCATGGTGAATTGCTGTTGAGTCAGCGAGACGTTTCTTGTCGTCGTATAAACAACTTCAATACCCTTCTCTCCGAGATAGTGAATCAAAAGTGGGAGGGCTTGCTTCAAAACTAAGTTTGAGTCCGACCATTCCGGATGGAGGATGAGGCGACTTACTTTTGCCAGACGATTATCCTTGTCCAGGAGAATCGATAGGGCCGCGAGGAGCGTCCCCCCGTTATCAGCGACGATCCATACAGAATCGGGAGATAGAATTTCGTTCACGAGCTTTCGATAATTCAAAAGCACGGGATCCGCCATCACATCCTTGGCCGCGAGCTGATAGAGCTGCATCAGAGGGAAAACATCTTTACCTTCCGCGCGCCGGTATTCAATTCCATCCAGTGACGCCAACGACTTTTCCCTCCTCTCCTCGATCTAACGTTGCGAAAAATATTGCAAGTACCATCACCCCCGCCCCCTGAATCAAGCATACCTTTGGGGGGGAGAGAAAGTCCGTAAGCCAACCAAAAAGAAAATAGCTGATGGGAAACGTGAAACTGATTGCAGCTTGCATGAGCGCGAAGAAACGGCCCTTCTTTTCCGGAGCTACCACCTCTTGAAAGAGGGTGATAAATTTCACATTGTTGATTCCCAAAGCCATGGCCCCGATGAAGAGCGCTATCTGATACAAAACAACCTGACTGACAACGCCAGGAGTGCCGAGGGCTGCACCAAAAACAAAAAGACAAATGGCGCCGAGGCGAATGCGGCTTAATCCAAAATCAATGTATTTTGCCACCAGAGTTCCCGTGAGAAGCCCCACCCATAGGCAAGCTTCCAAACTTCCGAGCGTGCTCGCACTCGCGTGCAAAGTTAGCTTCGTATAAAGAGGAAGAACAACGAGAGTAGGCGTGGAAAAGAAGTTGATGAATCCAAAACCAATGAGAAGAGGCTTGAGAAAGGGATAGTCGTTTAAAACTGCGAATCCTGATTGGTTTTCACCGAGAGTTACAGCGGGAACGGAATACCGAAAGCGCGCGAGGTAGGAACAGAGCGAGCTAAAGAGATAGCCTCCGGCCGCAAGAGCCGCGGTTCCCGGAATTCCTAGCCTATCAATTAGAATGGCACCTGCTACGGCCCCCGCGAAATTGGCAAGCGACTGAGTCGAGGCCAAGAGTGAAACGCCGCTCTCGGTATCCTCCGGTCTGGTTACCTCGCCAACCGACTTATTCAAAGTGGGATCGATAAAAGCTTGTAGAGTCGCCGCCACAAGCCCCGCAAGGAAAGCGAAAGACACCGGCAAGGTGGCGTGCGCAAGCGTCCATGCAACAACACCTACCGTAACTGCCGCGGCTAGATCGCCAAGGACAAGCACCTTTTTGCTCTTTGATCGATCAATGGTATGGCCAATCCACTTCACCAGCAAAAGCGAGGGAAGTGCTGTCATCACCATGAAAGTTCCGACAAGACGCCCTGAATTCTCCGAGCCCCCTCCCAAGAGCCACCAGATCATCGCCATCTGATACATTCTTCCGCCTGACTGACTGCAGATCTGCCCCAGCCAGATCAGAAGAAAGCTCGGATTTCGAGCCAGGAAATTTCTGCTAGATTCTTTCATCGCACAGCTGCTTAATCTTTCCGCTCCGCGGATTTCTTGGAATGGTTCCGATGGGGAGCCATTCCACATCGATTCGCTGCAGGCTTTTGTCTTTCACTCTTTCCTGAAGCTTTTCGACCTTCTCCATCATCGCGCCGTAAACTTTTTTCTCAATTTCCGCTTCCGAGATTTCCGACTCGACTCGCATGATGAGGTACTCGCCCTTCTCATCGTTCTTTGCAATCAGTTGCAATGCGGAATAAGGAAAACCTTGAAGAGCCGAAACAAAATCACGGTAGCGGAGATTCATGTTGGCGATGCAGACTGTGTCATCCGCGCGCCCCAGATAATCGATGACTCTTCCCAAGCGACCACACGGGCATTTCTCAGGCACGATGCGAGCCGCATCTCCGATTTCATACCGTATTAGTGGGAATGCAAACTTAAGAAGGCTCGTGATTACGATCTTGCCGGCACTTCCTTCAGGAACTCTCTTTCCCTGTTCATCGAGGATCTCGACGAAATTAAAGTCGTCGATTAAATGGTGGCGACTATCCGACATGAACTCGCACTGGAAGGCTAACTGCCCTCCATCATTCGCCCCGATGATGGAAGCGATGCGCTTCACCCCGAGCACGTTCCTTAACCAATCGCGATCGGAGCCACTTAGCGGCGTCCCAGCGAAAATAATCTTCTCCATCGTGAAGGTTTCATCTAGCCTGTGGCAGGCTCTTAATAAGGGCACCAGTACGGTGGGAATCGCCTGAATACAATTGATTCCAAATTTTTTCCAGGTATCGAGAAAGACTTCAGGGGTAACGTGCCCTGCAAAGGCAAAAGTCATCGCCCCCACGCGGTAGTTGATGTGATCGAAAGAGACAAAGCTCCCATATAAGTCGCCCGCTAACATGCAGTTAGCCACCCGGTCACCTTTTCCGAGGCCAGCAGCCCGCAATACTCGGACCGCCTCGGAAATCATCGCTTCCCAATCCGCCCCATCATAAATGGAAAATTTGGGCGCCCCGGTCGAACCGCCGCTTCGAGAAACGTATCCGCCGGAAAAAGCCCCGGTCGAAAGGCCTAGCCCCTGCGGAGGCATATTCGCCTCCATTTCCTCGCGGGTCAGAACAGGAATTTTTTCTAGGTCCAATGTAGCCTGTACGTGAATCCCCTCGAAACGCTTCGAGTAAAACTCCGATCGCTTCGCTCTATCAATAAGCTCTCTGAGCCGCCTATCAATGAGGGCGGTTCGCGCCGCCTCGGGCAGGCAATCGCGCGGGTCCTTTCCCGCATCGATGGGAACGCGGGTCACTACAAAATTCACGAATTGGGGAAGATCATAACTTCCATCGTGAGGATCTTCTATCTCTCCGCCCGACATCTTCCCGAGCTCTAGCACTCGAAGAGCCCCGGCTCTTGAGAGCGCAATAGCAAGCTCCTGCCCTTCTTCCTTTCCTGCGGCCACTCCAATCGTTTGAATATAGCCCCGCACTCGATCCATTTCCCCCTCTACCTCCGAGAAGGAATGGTAGGGAACAAGTTTAAGCGTTCTGTGCAAGGGGGAGGGATCTAATGTCTTGTCTTTGTCGAAATAGACGGTCCAGTCTACGCCGAAGCGAGCGGTCCGAAGTTTTCCCTTTCCTCGAGCTTCGGCGATCTCAGCTACGCTTCGAATCTTCTGAATCTCGACCGCGGCTTGCAGGTCGATATCCCCTGGGGGGAGACTCGTCGCTAACTCCCGAAGTTCGATTGCAAGAGAATCCACCAGTCTCATGGCCAAGTCATCGCCTTCGACGTAGCAAACCTGAGGCGCGGTGCATGCGTTTTGATCCCAAATACTAATTTCCTGCGCCAATCGACGTACGGTCTCCTCTTCCCCCAAAGTCTCCGCCCCTTTTCGCGTGACGATAGCAAAACTCAGCTTAGGTCCGAAGACCACGAGGCGCGTTCTCGCCGGAAGATCGTTTCTGTAAGCCCGAACGGCTTCCTCTCCGCCCCACACCACAATGCCGTCCACTCGCTTCTTGAGCTCAGCGATGACTTCCTTATCCTTCGAGGAGTAATCGATGAGCGCAATGGATTTAGAGACCACGCCTTCCACGTCGCATTCTTGAATGGAGGCAATCAGCTCCGGCAAGAACACTTTTTCGCCGGATGACATCTTCAACAGCGTGACATTACGAGTAAGGAGTCCTTCGACCAAGGATCCAGCGCCCACGAGAAACACATTCCCGGAAAGAACGTGAAGGACGGTTCCGATGGGCTCACGCCGAAGAAAGGTGGCAGAATCAGGATTGTAATTAAGATCCGGTGATTCAGGGATATCGCGCATCTCCGCATCCAGTTTTTTCTGCAAAAGTGTGGGGTCTAAAACCCAAACTAGCTCCTGAATTCCAAGCTCAAGCATAGGGCCAGAAAATCCGGTCTCCGAGGGTAATTTCGATCTCAAGGTAGCTAAGCGTGGGTAACTCGGATCACTCCATTTCGCTCTCACCAAGGATAAGACTCTCAGGATTTTATCGAGAGGATAATCTCGCAGGATCTTCCGCTGCGATTCAGCACGTCGGCATAGTTCGACGATATCCTGAAGTACCAGCCTCTCGTTTCCGTCCTTCCACTCACCTAGAAAGTAGCGATGTGCCATACTAATCTCTCTTCACAATTTCGGCGGCGGTAATTGCGCAGCCCTTATGTTTTACCAAACCCCCGCGTCCCATTAGAGTGAAGGTGGGTGCTGCCCAGCCGCAGCTACAAGGCTCGGGATCCAGAAAGCCCAAGTCCGTCGATAGAATCGCCAGATTGGGCATCATCGCATTGAACGGAGTAATAAATTCTAAAAGACCCGTCTGTCCCACGGGAAGGACCGCGAGCGTCTCGGGTTCTCTTACTAGAATGCGGTTATAGACCGGGATGTGAAACCGGTGGTGCCTGCACTCGATATAGGGAGCGCTGTGCTCGGCCATCCCGTATCCATCCCGCATGTTCTCATCGGAAATTCCAAGGCGCTGGGTTACGAGCTCACGAAATATTTGCCGCGTTACACTTTTATCTTCTGCAGCCTTCCACCCTCCACCGGTCAGAAGAAAACTTTTCGGCGGAAGCTGAATACTTGGCTCGTTCTCAAGTGCCACAAGTAGCTCGTAAATGAAGCTCGGAACTCCGAGAATCCGCACCGGCTCCCCTCTCTTTGCATATTCGCGGAGCCTTCGAACCGTCTCCTCAGCCTGAAATTCCCAAGCCCCCTGCTTGTTCTTTCGAATCGTGAAAAAGGACTCCCTCGCCGGGGCAAATCTCTGTTCATTTTTGACTGAGAAGGCAATGCCTAGGTCTTTAGCTTCTTCCGGATCGTAAATGAAGTTCACGTAATTCGTAGGCTCTGAGGAAACGAGTCCTTCCTGTACCCACAGTCCATCCAACATCGATTGCACGCGGGATAAACTTTCTTCGTCAAACCAGATCTGGGTCTTTTGACCCTTTGTTCCGGAAGAGGTGAGCTTCAAAACTGCTTTCTCCTCAGGCAATGACGTCAATAGGTAGTACTTCATCGCCGTTACACCCACGAAAGGGAGACGCTCCAAATCTCTTTCCGTTTTTAGCGAAGAAGGATCAAAATTGTGCTTTCGGTAGAGAAATCCCATGTCGGATGAGTTTTCGGAATGAAAAAGCGCCATCTCCCGACAGGCCTCGACCATTCTCTCTTTTTGATAGGGGGTCCAATCCAACGGGTTCGCGATACCAGACACTTCAGTCGCTGCCTGAAAAAAGGAGGTCATAGGATTCCATTCCTTTCGTAATTCTGTCGAATGAGGGCAAGGAGCTTCTTCGCGTCTTCCGTGTAAACCTTGATGTCATCCCAGGCTACTTTGGTCGGGCCAATCGTCTGAAAGCGGAATCCCAAGCGAGAGCCATAGTGGTAGGGAATAAAACCCGAAATGAAAAATCCTTCACCAGCCAGAATGTCATAGAGGTTCCCGATTCCCGGCATATCAAGGGGAACTTCGATGGCAGCATACTGATAACCACTTCGGATGAGCTGGTACCAATCGCGCAGAATTTTATCGACGGCCTTTCGTCCAGGTTGAAAGAGATCGAAAACAACGGCGTTTTGTGAGGCCTGAAATTGCGTTTGGTAGTCTCCCTCCAAGGGAAGGAGTTCGAAGCGAGGGGCCGGCCGCCACTTCAAATTCAAGGGCTTCAAAAGAAAATCGAGCATCTCCCCTATTCCCGCCGGCAAAACGACCTCCTCCCCGAAAGGATGCTTCGCCTTGGGAAGAACGGAAAAGAGAAGACTATAACGATCCATTTCCGGAGGATCGATCCCGAGACCCAAACGCTCGAGCTTGGCTTGAGTTGCCTTGCTCTGACAGCCCACGAAGATCGCCAAATCGCAGGGGTTGTAACGGGCAACGAAACGCTGACTGAAATCGTGATTCGTCACGAAATCAAAGAAACAAAATTGCATGGGCGTCTCATCCACCCGTTCCATCGTTTTCTGAAAAATTTGGCTGAAGAGGCCGCGTGACTTAAGACGCGGATCGGTGACACCCAGGCAAGGCTCGTAAACGGCAGGGTCATCGCCCCACTTCAAAAGCCCGACGTGCCCGACCACTTTCCCATCAGGCAGAGCCCCGACGATGGAAATGAGTTCTCCGGATTCGATCTTCTTGCGGAGCTTCTCCGGGTAATAGACCAGGTCATTGATGTAATTGTAGCCGTAAACAAAATAGAAGAGCTGGCTGAGCGAATCTTCCTCGCCGGGCTGAATGGGACGAATCTCCACTTCTCCCGTAAATTGAGCACTCGCATCCTTTTTGACGCTGACATCTAGCCTTTTTTTGAGAGCCTCCTCCCCCAGTCGCATGCCCAATACAAGGGTTTGTCCTTGGCGCCCTAAATTTTCAATGGAGAGCTTGTCTAGACGGCGCGCCAGATCATTGAAGAGCTTGCTCTGCGTCGTCACAAAAATGGGAACCCCTCGATTTAAAACTTCGACGGTAAGATTCCCGTTAGCCTCGAACACATCCACCGCAACACGCTGATCGGGATCTCCCTGGCGGCTCGTGCTCATCACCAGGTCGATTGCAATTTCGGAGGCCTCTCGGAGCGTATGCCGCTGTTCCGACTGCATTCCAGCACGGGAAGCAAAACCATCAATCAAATCCAGCGTCGGCCCTAAAAAAGAGTGATCGGGCGGCAATTCCACTCTTGTGGTTTGAGAAGGAGGGTTCACGCATCACCAATGGCGTCGATTACACGCATTAGTTTTCCAGTGCGGGGATTTCTGGGAAGAGTGTTTAAGTCGACTAGCTCAAAACGAACAGGCCACGTCGTTCCCTTTTTTACAAAATCTCTGAGAGAAGGCCTGACCTCGAGCAAAGTTTCTTCTAGCTTTTGAGCAACGATGCTTCGTTGCTCAGGCGAGAGCCTGGTCTCGATTCGAATAATGAGACGGTCTTTTCCCTGATCCCGCACCTTCTCCATCTGAATCGTCCCGGAGAGACCTTCAAACTGTAGGACGAACTCCTGAATGGCCGCATAATCAACGGAATCATAACCAATGCGAAGTACATCATCTCCACGTCCCAGGAGCTTGAACAAGGGAGTGGTCCTTCCGCAGCCGCAGGGCTCATTGACCCACTTGGTCCGATCTCCCACGCGGTATCTAACGATAGGAGTAATTCGACGAGGAAAGGTCGTAGCGTAGAGCATTCCGACTTCGCCCTTATCGCAAAGCTCACCGGTTTCCTCATTTACAACTTCTAGGTAAACCTCGTCATCGTGAGCATGGAAAACACCGGTCGGGCAATCTAGGCATTGGTAACCCAAGTACCAGGTGTCGACTGTGCCGTAGCCTGGAGCCGCAATCACCTTCGCGCCGTAACGCTCGCGAATCTCTCTTTTATCCGCTTCATAGAGATGCTCACCGCCATAGAGAATCTTTTCGATTTTGATCCCTTCCATTCCGATTTCACTCATCCCGCGCAAGCAATTCATGACGACAGACGCAATTCCGGTGAGGCAATTGACATTGAAAAGTTTCACGACGGTATGGACGAAGTCGACGGGAGTGTGATTCGAAAAGGGGAAATTCATGCAGCCATATTGCTGTAGCATTCGGTTGATGTGGATGAAGGTCATGTAGAGACCTCCCACCGCGAATAGATTCCCCACCCTATCGTTTTCGTTTAGTCCAAGAGCGAAAAAACCCCTCGCATTTGGAAGATTCAATCGCTCGAGCTCAGCGTGACTGAAGAGCGTTGTTTTGGGAACTCCCGTCGTACCCCCGCTTTGAAATACGGTGTAGTCCTTCACTCCCCCTGCTACCAATCGATCGGAAACCGGTGGAAGGATGTCTCTCAAGTCAGCAGAGGTAAGTACCGGTACGTTTTTTAATGGCGCACTGGCGCTGGACTCGTAGGAAGCGAGCCTATCTCGATAAAAGGGAAGGCTATCGGCAGCGAATCGAATGTACTGATCGAGATTCTCGCGCATCAAGATGCGGCGCTTTTCTTCCGGCAGAAATTCCCAATTGTCGTAAAAACGCCGTTGGCTCCGCTCAGCCAGAAGGGTCACGGCCTAGCCCCGAAGAATCTAAAGCTATGAAGATTCGGGCCCCCTTTATGAATTTCGGTTCCATGGATTTCAGTCCCGTGAATTTCCGTCCCGTGGATCTCGGTTCCCCCCGGGTCCGTACCTCCCAAGCGCCGCTCCTGAATGTTTCTAGCGTAAGTGGATTTGCGGATATCATCGACAAGATCCAGGAAGTAGCCATTGTAGGAGTAATGCTTTTTCTTGACGTCGTTTCCGATAAGCTGGTCGATGTTGAGCTCGCTAAAATTGAACTGATCGGCATCGACCGATTCCTTCCCCATCAGAAAGTACTGCTCTTGGGCCTTAGCGCTCACATCAAAAAGAGCGATTCCCCCTTCCGTAATGGGCGTGAACCCTTCCTTTGTGCTTGGCTTGAATTTGATCTCGATCAATCGGTCGCCCGACTCATTCCCAGAGTCCGGAAAAATACGGATGTCGGGAACGACGGTGACGGGGCCCACTCTATAGAGAAATGCTTTGCCCTTTTTATCCCACACGCTTCGTATCGTTCTGATCCATTCCGTCATCAAAACCGGCGAACCCTTGAACTGGGGTTTTAACAAAATGGGATCGACGGCATACCACGCGTTGTCCTCCGTCCCTTTCACCAGAGTCGTGACATGGAATCTCCATTCTGGCTTAGGCCCCTGTCGAAGATCGCCCACGATAAATAACTTTTTGACGGCATCAGGATGAAGCCCCATGCGACGAGCGCGAAGATGGACCGCCATCGCGCGGCCATAGCAGTAACCAATCTCTCCCGTGGGGTCGTACTTTGCGTCATTCTCTTGCGTGATAGCGGCGACCTTGTGATGAACGACGTAATCAAAAAGTTGTTGTCGCTCTTTCTTGTTCAAAGACTTCTTGGACTGGGTGTCCGAGTCGGTTTGAACTTGCAGGAACCATCCACGCACCTGCTCGCTATCGTCCGCTCGAGCGGCGGAAAAAATACCAAGTAGAAAGAAAGAAAAAATGAAAAGAGAAATGAATTTTCCCATGTGCTCCCCTCCTTTGGGCCCAAGCAAAAACAGTTTCTTCTATAGCACTGGCAACGCCTTGCATCAACGCCGCAAACCGCTTGACACATCGCATATTTTTTTCTTTCATCTTAGCAGGAAGTAGCGGAAGTGGCGGGGGCCTAATTGTTTAATTTTACTTGTATTTTTATTATCGTCTTCAGCGCAGAAGCGGCCGTCTTACCTCCTCGTCCCGGTGTTCCCCACCTTTCCGAGGAAAGTGCCGCTTTCTTGCAGGCCTTACGCGCGTCTGGGGACGGAGAAAGTTACCAGCAAAGAGTAAACCGCCATACGCTTGCCGATTTGAAACTTCTCTACGCCCCGGAAAACGCCAGCAAAGTGGAAGTCTTTTATTCCGGATTCAATTCAGATACACCCGATCCCAATCCCAAAAAATTTCGTCCCGGCGATGACTTGGGCTATGGACTTCATGTCATCCGTCGACTTCGAATCCAAGATAGAAATATTTTTGTGAATGAACATTGGCCCACGGATCGGGAAACTGGCGGAATCATTTTGCCCGATGAAATTCGAGTACAATTTCAGGCTTTCGAAGGTCCGGAAAGAATTCCTGGAAGTGAGTTAACTTACTTATACGATTCCTTTCGAATTGCGTGGGGCCCGAGCGGAGAAGTGGAATTTTATCGCCAGACATCGAAGCATAATCCCCAAAGAAGAGTGCCCGTGACCGCTCCAGAATCCTGCATGGAGTGCCACAATCCGGGTACCTCCCAGGATTTCGCGCACGCATTTCTCGAACCCGGAGAATTCCGCAACTTCGAAACAATCGTCGCGGATAGCAACTTCAGACTCCCCTACCGAGAACAAAAGGGACTCAAAAAATACCTGGCGTATCTGAGGGAAGAAAAAAAGGCCCCGGGAAAATTCGTCGAACGAGCAGCACAGCTTCTCGAAACCCCTGCTTCGACCTTGCAACTCCCAGATATTCTAGCCGCCCTCAGGCGTCATGAAAATTCCGCGAACTGGCTACCTGGCGACGCGCCCTGGGCCAGAGAATCCTACTCGAGTATCGGGTTAGCGCACTTTCAACAAGGATCCTATTTAGTTGAAGGGAAATGGTATCTTGACGCGCTAGAAGAGGTTTTTGAGGGGAAATACCGCTGGTGGTTCCCCCCTATCGTCGTGCGTGGGAACATTCCGTAGTATACTTGGAAGAGTCCCTCCTCCCTCAGAATGAACTTCCATAACAATCAAAAGCTGCGGCGCGCTGCCGTTGGTGGCGCCTGTATCATCTTTCTCGCACTGGTTTTTCATCGCTCCGCTTTAATCACCGATCTCGAAAGAACCAGTCTTGATTTTCGGTACCGTACCTTCAATCGCAGCTCAAGTGCCAGCGAACGAATCGTTTTTCTCGATATCGACGAGCAAAGCCTGAAAGTGCTGGAGCCCTATTTCGGCCGTTGGCCTTGGCCCCGAAGAGTCTACAAGGAGACTCTGGAATTCCTGGAGCTCGGAAAGCCCTCCGGTGTTTTCTTCGACCTTCTATTCTCCGAGAGAATGTTACAAGGCACCGATGATAAGCACCTTGCGCAAGTTTCCGAAGAGCTCGGAAATATATCGCACGCCATGTTGCTTTTGGAAACACCGGCCCAAGTCCGAAGCCGACCTCCCGACCTCCCCCTCGCTATTCGGACTCGGGCCGCTCTGAAGTGGCAGGGAACTCCTCCCTATGATGTGTTCGGACAGAAAAGCTACGGCGACTTTCTTTTGCCCCTGCCTCAACACGTAGATTCGCTGCCGCATTTCCACGTCGTAAATTTCGACAAGGACCAGGACGGGGTTTTTCGTCGCGCCCCGATGGTGCTTCGGTACGGAGAAACTTTTCTCCCTTCCTTGGGGCTTGCAGGGCTCCTTTCCACCTTGAAGGGCCCCGACCTAAAAATGGATTTAGGCCAGCTCTTAATCAGCGATCGCATGGGAACTCAACTGCGGATTCCACTGGCGAGCGACGGTCTATTTCCATTGCATTTTTACCAAAACGGAAAAGGGCCTCGATCCATTCCTTTTTCCGTTGTCGTCGAGTCAGCGCTCCGTCTTCAGCGAGGCGAAGTAATGGATCCGGACGATTTGGAGGTGAACCCCTACACGCTCACTGACAAAGTAATTTTCATCGGTGCCAGTGCCGCCGGGCTGGAAGACTTGAAAGCCACTCCCATTCATCCCTCTTATCCAGGAGCGCTCTTACAAGCTACTGCGGTCTCAAATGTATTGGAGCAGGATTTTCTCATGGAATTGGCTCCGACGAATCGGTTAATCATGAGCCTTGCGATGCTTATCGGGATCTACTTCTGCTTTTTCTATTTCGACTCGTTCTATGTTCGCTTGAGTCTCCCTCTTGTCATCCTTGTCTTGGTCGAAACAGCGGCAGTCGTTTTTTTTCATTTCAAAAATATTTGGATTCCCATGGCGCTGCCGGCACTCATGGGGGGGGCCGCTTGGCTTGATGGCATCGCCTATATCGCCTTCGTCGAGAGCGCAGAAAAAAGAAGGATGAAGGCCACACTGACGAAATATCTTTCTCCGATGGTCACCGAAAAATTAATCGCATCGGGCAAGAATCCAGAGGCGGAAATAGGTCGCATCGAAGATCTCACCATTCTTTTTTCCGACATTCGCGGATTCACGAGCCTCTCGGAGAGTTATAATCCGGAGCTCATCGTTGATAGCCTCAATCAGTATCTGGGAAAGATGGCTGACGTTTTATTTGATCACACAGGGACTCTTGATAAATTTATTGGCGATTCAATTCTCGCCTTCTGGGGAGCTCCTTTGAAAGATCAGGATCACGCATTGCACGCCGTCCGCTGCGCGTTTGAAATGCGTCGGGAAATTGAAAAACTGAATTTGAGCTGGAAGGAAAACCTTCCCTCCCGACCAGAATTCAAAGTGGGAATCGGAATTAACACGGGAAAAGTGATTGTCGGAAATATAGGCAGTGAAAAGCACTTAAACTATACAGTTGTCGGCGATACCGTGAATCTTGCTTCCCGTTTGGAGGGACTGACCAAAGAGTATCGAGCCTGGGCAATTATTGGCCCGCAAACATATGAAAGTATTAAACATATATATGTTTGCCGCATCCTTGGCGAAGCCCAGGTGAAAGGGCGATTGCAGTGTGTTAAAATATACGAACCACTCGTAGAACAGGAACATCATCGGGCAATCGAGCTAAGGGCTTTCGCTCTTGAGTTCGAGACGGCCTACTCAGAGTATCTCGATAAGAATTTTTCGGCAGCGGGTTCGCGATTCAGGAAGTTGAATGCGGCAACCCCCGGTGGTGACGGACCCAGCCAAATGTACTTGGAACGTATTCACTCCCAGACCTTGGGAGTTCAGGAGAAGAAGCATGTTGGGAGCTAGTAAGTGGATCGTGTTGAGTCTTTTGTTAATAGGAAGCGCCTGGGCCTATGGCGCAGAGAAAGAATATCTTTATGTCCAATCAGCTAATGCAGAAATGAAACAAGAGCCCAAGATGAACGGAATCAAGGTTGCCGATGTAAAACGAGGCGACAAGGTGATCGTTCTCGAAAAGGCAGATAAGTGGTTCCGAGTGAAACTTGCGGAACGTGAAGGCTGGTTACCAAAATTGTTTTTGAGCGATCACAAGCCGGTGGGTAGAGCAGAGCTTGCCCGTGACATTCCGGTGAATTTGGAAAAGGCGAGCCGAAGACGCCCGCCTTCTTATACCGTATCCGCTGCTACGCGAGGTCTCATGGGAGAAGCTCCCGCGGGAAAGGGCGAAAAAGTGGATTACGGCGCGGTTAAGAAGCTAGAGAATTTGAAGCCTACCGCGAGCGATATCGATGCTTTTCGCGCTCAAGTTAAGCTTAAGAACGAAACTCCTTAGATAAGCTTTCCCTAAACTTCATGATCTTACTTACTCATCGCAAAAGATGGGTGTATCTCATTCTCGTGGGGACGTGTGTTCTCGCCTGCTCCACCTCCCCGATTAAACACGCCGAAGATCAGCGAGCCGAGCTCGCACGCCAGGTGGATGAGGAAATTGCCGTGGGCCGGCAAATGGCGGCGAAGCTCTTGGGCCGTTTAGGTGAGTCCAAGGACAAGGAGGCGCTGACCTACCTCAATCTCGTGGGACAGAGCCTTGCAAAGCGAGTGGGTCGACCGGAAATCACATTTCACTTTGGAATTCTAGATACGGACGAAATCAACGCGCTAGCCACTCCCGGGGGGTACATCTTTGTCACCCGAGGATTACTCTACATGATTCACACGGAATCCGAACTCGCCGCCATCTTGGGGCATGAGATTGCCCACGTGAATGAACGGCATATGTACCTGAAAATTAGCAAAAACAAAGAACGCTCAGTGACTGCGGGAGAAACGATCGCTCGCATTCTTGCGCACGGAGGCGCAGATGTCGCTGCGTCCATTAGCGCAATGGTCAACGAAGGAATCGACATCCTATTGACCCAGGGCCTAGCAAAGGAAAAGGAGTTCGAGGCGGATGAGGCGGGAATGGTTTATGCCGCCACCGCGGGATACAACCCAACCTCTCTTGCCTCTTTTTTGAAAAGACTGCACCAAGAGAAACAGAAAATTAAGTTGAGCCCCGCCTATCCTCCCTTTATCGATCGACTGAAGGCACTGGTGGCTTCTCTCTCAAGAAATGCTCTGGATAACCGTACGGACGCGGACACTACGCTAATGAAGGAACGATTTCAGAGGGCTTTAGCTGGGATTGCAGAGGGAGGGAACCAATGAAAAAGTCATTGGCGTTTCTTTCCTTTCTCATCTATGCGGCGGCGCCGGCCGATTCCTTTCACTACAAGGACATTATCGTCGGAGAAAGAGCGATTGGGCTCGGAGGAGCGTTCACCGCCATTTCGGACGATCCGAGTGGAATTCTATATAATCCCGCCGGAATTGCCTTCTCTTCAGAAAATTACCTCAGCGTTTCAACCAATGCCTACACGACCAATAACGAGACATTCACAAACATCGAGGGAGCGGGTCAGAACTATTCGACTCGCTCCCAGAGTCTTCTCCCTAGCATGGTCGGTGTGACTCAAACCCTCGGGCCGGGAAAACTTGGAATCGGCCTTTTCTCAACTAACTCAGAGGCCATCGATCAAGCGGATCGCCTCGAGCTCCCGTCCGACATCCCGGAAAAAAACAGAATTATTACACGGCACGTTTTAAGTCAGAATAATACTTATTTGGTGGGACCCGCTTATGCAATCGAGCTATTTAGCAACCTCTCAATTGGCGTCTCGGTCCTTGGAAAATTCTCCGTATTTAAATCCATCGACAACTTGAATCAGCTCACCCCAGCCAAAGATGGAGCGGACTACAACTATGAACTCAGAAGCGAGGATAAGAGGAGTACGGAGTTTGGGCTTCTTCCCATTCTTGGAATACAGTTCATGCCGATCGCGAAGTGGTCTTTAGGTCTCGCAATTTCCCGACCTTTTGTACAAGGCAGGTCCAAGACCACCCGGCTAAAAACGCATCTTACTAATGCTGATCCCCCACAAATCCCGGAACCGACGGG
>JAHFAF010000218.1 GCA_023250715.1 Pseudobdellovibrionaceae bacterium
CACAAATACGAGTAACCAGTGTTTCATGACGGAGGTTCTCCTTATTGAGTGATGTTAACGATATACTTCTTGTAAATTTCAGGAAGCCGCTTCAATACCAAATTCTTCTTTTCCAGCTCGGTAGCGGCAAGGGTTTTTTCCAAAAGAGATAGGGAAAGTTTTTCGAAGTACGGCTTCGACACGGGCTCAAAGCTAATGTGCCACCATTCCGGACTCACTCCGCCGAGATCGCGAGAATAAGGGCGGAAGAATTTTTCTTCGAGAAGATTTTCCCCGAGCCAACGGGAAAACTCCGCAAACGGCCCGCCCGGTGCCGCCTCCTGGGGCACGAGCTGCAAGCGCACCCCTTTCTTTAGAGCCTTGGCATCGAAGACGTCCAAGTCAGTCCCCCAGTGGTGGCGACTTGCGCCGGGAAGTGCTGACCATCGCAATATAGCGCTGATGATCTCGTCCTCGGAAAGCTTTTGAAAGTCTAGGGGACGCCCTTCGGAGTCGAGCAGTTTCCGCTTTCCCTGAGCTTTCTGGTTCCAGATATTCAACTGGGTTTCAAATCCGCGAAAACCACTTGCGACCTTAAGCTCAACGCCGTCCCTTTCTGCGCGTTCTTGCAAGAGTCGTAGTGGTGCTACGACTTCACGGTGAACGAGCACTCCTCCATCGAAGGAAGCCAAATGGGACTCCGACTGTCCCACTAATATCCGATCGAGATCGCTCATCTAGGTTATTTTAGATAAAGATCGGCCACCTGTCGCGCAGTCTCCCAAGGCGCACTGCCTGCACGATTGACAAAAACAACGACGGTCAAGTGTTTCTCCGGAAATCTCGTTACCGCCGTGCGAAATCCGATGGTACTTCCCGTATGCGCCTGGCGAAAGAGGCCGTGGTAGGTATCCAGCATCCAGCCGTAACCGTAGCTTGTCTTCGATCCATCCGAAAGGACCCCTGGCGAAAAGGCCGCCTCTTGGAGGGAAGGCGAAACAAGTGGGTTGTGATAAAGCGCCTCATCCCAGAGGAACCAGTCTTCGACCGACGTATAAACGCCGCCGTCGCCCAGAGTCGCACTCGTGACATTTTGATCCGTTTCGCTGGTCCCCGTGTGCCCGTACGCCCGATTTTCAATCGTCGGCCCACCGGCGACATACACAAGGGAATGCTTCATTCCAAGGGGGGAGAAGACTTCCCTCCGCATGAATTCAGGAAAGGAAAGGCCTGAGACCTTCGCGATGATACTTGAAAGAGTGCAATACCCTCCGTTGCTATACCGGTATTGCGATCCGGGGGTGAAGTAGGTCCCCGTTTCCTTTTTCAAAATATTCAAGACATCGGCGTCGGAAAGCTGTCCTTGAAGGCCTGAGGGAATATTGTCCTCATAGTCGATAAGCCCAGATTGATGATGAAGTAAGTGCTCGACCGTTATTTTTTTTCCGTAGCTCGGAAAATCTGGAAACATATCCGTGATGTGATCTTGAAAGCTCAATTTCCCCTTATCCACGAGAATCATTATTCCCATGGCGGTGAATTGCTTCGTGAGCGAGGCCAAACGAAAGTTCGTCGAGAGTGTCGCTGGGACGCCCCCCTTCACCCTGGCTAAGCCATAGGCCTTTTGGTAAGCGACGGTACCCTCCTTGAAGATCGCGACCGCAGCACCCGGTACATTGGGCTTGTCATACTCAGCAAAAAGCGCATCCACCTGCGAGTTCGCAAAAGTGATCAAGGAACATGAGAACGACAAGACTAGAATCAAGTTTTTCATTTGATCTCCTCGTCAAAATAGGTATCGGGGAACGGCTCACTGACTAACGTATAGTGCCACCATTCCTGGCCATAATTCTTAAACCCATGCTTCTCCATCAGACCCTTTAGAAGGTGACGGTTCTTCGTTGCCTCGTCGGAAATTTTTTGATTTTCCGTATTTGCCATTTCATCGAAGCAGTCATAACCGGTCCCCATTTCGATCATATTGTCGGGGAATCTTTTATCTTTGGAAGCCGTGCAATCTATGAGCTTTTGGCCTTCTTTATACTCGACCTGCTGGGGAGTTGGCCTAGGGACTATCGTTAAATCGACGGTACTTCCCCTCGAATGCCCCGATTTCTCGGCGATATATCCAAGCTTGAAAGCATCGCGCTTATCGACACGCGGATAAAATTCCGCCTTAGTTTTTTGATCCCCTACGTTCTTCGCCCACTTCACGAAATCATTCACCGCACGCTGCGGGCGATAGCAATCATAAACCTTGAGCGATAAGGACTTAAGCTTAAGCTCCTCTTGAACCGCCTTCAACGCCTTTGCCGCCGGTTCCGTAAGCCAACACTCAGGAGCTCCATACCCCGCCACTCGCCTTCCTAGAAAATTATGGGTACCGAAATATCGAATCTCTTGAACAATGGAAGTGTCGTATTGCGTGAGTGCCCGCACGGAGGGGACCGGCACGGAGAGCGCGAACGCCTGAGAAACTAAAAGCGGATAAAAGAAATAGAAACTCATTTGGCTTCCTTAAAATATTCTTCGATAAAAGTCTTTGCCAGGTATGACGACTTCACCTGCCACTTTTCTTCATTAATGGTGAGCGCCGCAATGGCGATACGGGTCGCGCCCTCGCGTGCATAACCGACCCACCAATCATATTTTCCTCGGGGGCGTAATCCTTGAAGCGAACCGGTCTTGGCGCCGATCTCGACCTCCGCCATGACCTTTCCACGATTATAGGGACGAAAAATCTTTCTCGAGGTGCCTATTCGCACGGTCTCTCTCATCAGACTTTGTAAGCCCCCGGCAGTATCAGGACTGACGGCGACTGTAAGCTGCATCGGGCTTGCGTTATAGACGATTCCCTCGTCCGTTGTGGTGAGACGATCCACGACATAGGGCGCCATCATGATCCCGTCATTTGCGATCGCGCTCGCCATCATCGCCCCTTGAATCGGGCTCATGGTAGCCACCCGGTTAAATCCACTCGCTACTTCCGCTGCGGCCCAAGGGTCATTGTCGGGCAATTCGAAATGGGAGAGATCGATCCGTACATCCGCAGGAATAGGCTGATTGAATTGAAATTTTTCTGCAAATTCCCTCAAATCCCGGGGCTCCAACATGTACATTCCGATTTTCGCAAAGACCGTATTGATGGATTTCGCGAAAGCTTCGCTCAATGTCACATCATGGGTCCATCGGTTCTCCTCAACGCTATTCACATTACGTCGATAAAGAGTGTGAAAGCCTCCATTGAAAGGAATATGGCTTTCTGGGTTTAAGCGTTTTCTTTCCAATACCGCTGCGGCCGTTACGATCTTGAAAACGGACGCCGCCGGAAAACTCGCCCTTAGGGCCATGTGGCCTAGGTCGATGGCACTCTTGCGATAACTCACGAGGCTTAGCACCTCTCCACTCGTCGCATCGAGGGCCACGAAGGCTCCGTAATCGGGTCGGTATTGAGAAAAGAGTTTCTCCATACGACTTTGGAGCCGCCAATCGATGGAGTAGAGAACTTTCGCGCGAGTGAAACTGTCCCCCACACGAAAATCGATTTCAGACGGAAGCTCAAATTTACGAACGGAGTCGTCGAGGGCGGCCGCAATGCGCTCGCGCAAAATGAAACGGCTAGCTTCCTTCGGCAGAACAATCGTTTCCTCGCCGTGCCAGAGCAGATGAAGTCCCCAAAGAAGAATGGCGAGCAATACGAGGGCCAGGATTGGCCCTCTTCGACTCGGCGCACGATAACGTACCGAACGAATGAGTGTAGGACGACGGGATGGCATTCTTTACGCGCATTATAGTACGGCATACTTTTGTGTAGGCATTTTTTACATAAAAGACGGGGACTCTCCCTTTAAGGAGAGCCCCCGCGCTTTTCAAAACGAGTTCCGCAGGAGAAAACGCGATCTCTCGCGTTTCTTCCTTGGCCGCTCCCCCCGTTTGAAACGGCCCGCAGGACTTCGTCCAAAAAAGTTAAGTCTTACTCTTTACAGATTCGGTGATTCTTCGGCCCTAGAGGGGAAGTTCGGAGGAAAGCGTTATCATCTGTTACTTGGGATCTCGAGTCTTACGGAATAACGAGAGACTGGGCCCTGATAAAGGTCGGGCTCTTCTCCTTGCGCGAATGCCGCCGCAATTTCATCGGCGCGTTCGTTTCCCGCGATCCCCGCGTGCCCCTGAACGTATTGCCAGTGAAGGTCTTTTCCTCTGGCTTCGGCAAGTTCCAGCAGAGTTTCCCAATATTCCCGGTTCGCAACCGGTTTACCGGTACTCCCTCTCCATTCCTTGCGGCGCCATCCGTGGATCCATTCGGTGATCCCTTTAACAACGTAATTGGAATCAGTTCCAATCCAAGCTTTCCCCGCAACGGCCGCGATGGATCGCAAGGCCTCGATGGCCGCTTGGAGCTCCATCTGATTGTTGGTGGTCTGCGGAGAGCTTCCGCCTAATTCCCTCACCTCACTCGTGGTTTGGAGGACCACTCCCCATCCGCCCGGGCCGGGATTTCCGGAACAAGCACCATCACAGAAAATTACTATCGAAGCAGAAGATGCAGCCATTGGGGCGACATGCTATCACATTGGAATGCGTACGGGCATCCGGACTGAATTCGATTTACATGGAATGACTCTGGCGGAGGCCGAGCGAAAATTTCATGAGTTGCTCAATGAAGCCCGCCTCAGGAATAAGCTCACCGAAGTTCTTTTTATTACGGGGCCTGGAAAAATCCAGAAACACTTGCTGCAACTCGCCAAAGAACAGGACTTAAATGCCTACATTCCCCTCGCCAATAACGGGTGTTTAGTCGTCGAAATAGAATAGTTTCGTTGACTTCATTCAGGCTCGGACCTACTTCTACTCCACTATGAAAAAATCTATCTACACGATTACCATTTTAGTATTAGCGACCACGTTCGCCGTTCAAGCAGCTGCGGATGTGAAGAAGAAAACAACTGTGGAGTCCAGCTCGGACGGATCCTTTCGGTTTGGTTTGGGTTTCACGACGTACAATAATGTAGCCGCACCCGGCGCCCTCAGCGGCTGGCTCGATCTTAGCCCTAAGCTCTCTCTGCAACCTTGGGTGGCGATTGCGATGAGCGATCCCTTTGCCTTTAACCTCGGAACCTATTTGCGAGTCACGCTTCACGGCAACCAATCGAACGGATTCCATGCAGGCGGCGGCTTTGATTTGGGCTCGCTCACAAAGACGTTCTTCTTGAATATCACGCCGATAGTGGGATTCCATTTCGCGGTTACTTCAAGTCTTGAAATGGCTTTCGACGGAGGGTTGAATTTCCACGTTACGCCGTCGCCCTTCCAGCTTGCTCTTGCAAGCTTAAGCGGCCACGCCGGCGCCAGCATTCATTATTTCTTCTAAACGTACCCACTTCCTTTTAGGATTTTTCCTAAAAGGAAGTGGGTACCTCTTAAAGAGAAAAGCCGAGGCCCACTCGCAAGAGGTGGGCAGGATCGGTGGAGTTCATGTAGTAGGAGTAGGCGATAAAGAGACGATCCACGACTCCCGACCAAGGGTGCGAGAAGAAGTAGCTGAGAGTAGTGCCAACAACCGGGCTCGTGCCACTAAACCCGAACCAACTTTGAGCTCCGCCGCGCAATTCCACTCCAAGAGTCTCACCACGCCAGCCGGCGAGGAGCTCATAATCGGCGACAAGAAAACCCGCGCTCGCAGCGTCTTTGAAATAGGAGACTCCAAGCTCCACGCCGGCACCGAAAGCCTTCGAGAAAAACCAATAAGGGGCCCACGCCAAATGGCCAGAAAAAGTATTCCCGCCGTCCTTCTGAAAAACGGAAATTTGGCTCAGGCGGAAATCAGCAGGCGAGAGTCCCATGCGGATTCTTCCGACGGAAGCAAGCTCTCTCTTCGGCTCGGAGTCACCGGCACCGGGGGCTAGCTTCAAATTGTAGAGTCGTCCTGGTTTTCCATTCGCGGAGAGCTCTAGCACCCAAGTTTTCGCAAATGCTTTTTTCCCTGCGGGAGGAGTCCATGACGCTTCATTCGCCTTGTACGTAAGGGGCTTTCCATCGACAGTCACTCGATTTGCAATTCCTTTAATGGCGAGAACAATCTTCCCTTTGCTCGACGTTACTTCCGCTTGCGGCAATTCCCATTCCCACACCTTGGGCTCTCCACCGGAACTAGCAGCTTCTACATGGATCGTGTTCGTTTCAACTCGGGTGAAAAAGGGCTTTCCCCTTTTCTTCTGAACTTCCACGGTTTTTTCGTTTACCGAAATTCCGTCCGCGTTGGTTGTTTCCTTCACCAGCTTCTTACCGTCCACCGCCACCACTAACGGATCGAGACTTCCTGAAACTGAAGTGGGCACAGGGCTCAACGTCGCAACAAAGTTCGCAGTGAGGCCTTGGGAGATACAAAGAAGTAGGAATTTCAAGGGGATGAACACTTTGATATTAATTATAACACTACCGCACCGCGTCCTTCACCCGTGAAGGGAATCTGCCGATCTAATGTATATGAGAAAAGCGTTGCTCTATCCTATGGTCCTGCTCGCGGCCTGCACGAAAGCGCCCGAGCAGGTGGCAATCACCACCCCCTCTCCGGCGGCTACTCCGCCCGCGGTTGTCGTCATAGAGCCAACCCCCGAACCCAAGGTTACCTTAGCGGAGCTAAAGAGCCTTCAAGCCCACGTAACCGTGCGCCGAGAAAAGGAGATGAGCTGGCAAGACGCACTGTTAAATCTGCCCCTTTTTCGATTTGATGCCATTCGCACGGATGTAAAGGCAACGGCAACAGTAGGCTTTGTAAATGGCTCCATAGTCAATATGACGGAAGACTCTCTTCTCATCATCAACCCGGGAACCGAAATCACGTCATGGGATCGTTTACTTCTTAGAAAGGGAAACCTCTCCGCGCAGACTCAAAAGGAGCTCTGGATCTTGACCGCCGCCGCTTTAGTTCGAATGAAGCCAAAGGCCTGGGCAGGAAGGGCAAAAATGAAACTTGCCGTCGAAGAGGGCAAGAAGATGAAGGTAGAGCTTGAAGAGGGCGACGGCCTGCTTCTGCAGACCACGGATCCCGGGAAACTTGAAAACGCAAAGCCAGTCAAACTCGTCGAGAGAAAACCTGTCGTCATCGCAGCCCCTGCCGTCGGAAACGATTTCGGGTTGAACAACGACGCGGTCTCCTGGCCTACAACTGAGAAAGTGGAAGAAAAGGCAAGAACGATTGCCAGCCTTCCGCCTCCTTCCACTACTAAGCCGGTCATTCCCCCGCCTGACTTCGTCATCACCAGCCCTGCGGACTACTCTGAAGTCCAATCGGCAAGTGTCACTTTAAAGGGCCGGGTTAAAGGGCAAGGGGCGACATCCCTTCTGGTAAACGGTAAGTCAGTGGCCTTGGAAGCGAAGCAGAATTTCTCAATTTCCGTGCCGTTGAATTTAGGCGCAAATGCAATTCTG
>JAHFAF010000219.1 GCA_023250715.1 Pseudobdellovibrionaceae bacterium
TGTCCCTTCTTCATGGGCATCCGTCCATGCGCAGTCATCTGGGCTTATTCGCATTGGATTTAGAAGTGAAAAGTGAAGCACTACCCGCTCGACTTTCTCCCCTTACCATTCTCTTAGAGACGGAGACGATTCCAGATTTGGACGAAGAGATATGGCCCGTGGAGGCCAGGCCTTCCACTCATTCCAATCGGGGTCTGACCCTTTGGGCAACAGCACCTCAGGACATCTCTCTTGAAGCGACATTCGATCAATTTCGGAAAGGGATGGGCTGCCTTCAGCGTCTATTTCCCTTTCTGAGCGATTCCCTGGTCTCCCTTTCGGTTCCCTTGGATATGGAAAGCTGCTTCGATGCGGCTACTCGAGAGCAAACCTACCGCCAGCTCGAGGCATGCCAATGGGAATCCTACCAATCTGTTTCCTTTCAAATTCAGAGCCGATCCCCCTCGCTGGATGCCTTCTTTCCCTATCTAAATTGCCATCTCCCCTACCCTGTCGGTCCATTGTGCGCCGCACGAACTTGGTTGGAGGAACTGGTGAAAAAACGTAGGAAGCTCACGCCAAAGGCGTCGGGATTAAGCGAAGCTTCACGGTAAAAGACGAACAAAGGCCCGTCCCAGTTTTCACCGGAGCGGGCCCAATTGTTTAAACACTCTTACGTCCATCGAGCCGCGGATAGCAGGCTTTTGCCTATCTGTTCTTTTCCGCCAAAGCAAAAGTGGGTGAGTCTCATGCGGGAAATTCCATCCCGTGCCGAGAAAAAAAATAAGCCCGTCGCCGTGAGGCGACGGGCCTAAAAAATCAATCTTCGCGAGGAGTGACTTCGCAATCGAGACGGATGGTTCCTCCCCCTTGATCGCAACCGATCACCACCGGAGCGGTGAAGGAAACCTTCTTGGTTCCTTTCTTAGGGGCTTTCGCAAATACCTTGTTAGGTACCAAAACCTGCAAGCGGCAGGAATCCGACGGGTGGAAAGAGCCGAAGCTCTTGGTGTCGGTCATCTTCGAAAGATCAAAACGAGAGTGATCCTTGTACCTGGTGGGATTGTAATTTTCGTCCGCACCTAAATAGTCTTTCTTGCCGACTTCGGTCTCCTGCGCGTCGTTTTCCTTCACTCTGGCCACGGGCTCCCACATTGTGCCCTCATTCGCCTTCGGTAGAGCGATGAGTCTCGCAGTGAGACTGACCTCGCCGAAGTAATTCCTTTTGCTGCTGCAACTTAAAGATCCTTCGAGGCCCTCTTCCTCTCGCCCGAACCCTTGTACCGCAAACCCCAACGCCAAAACCAAGATTCCAAATTTCCTCATAAGCCCTCCAATTTCCTCGGGAGTAACTAGAAGGGAGAGCGAGGTCAACGCAACGCACCAATAAGTGAAGACATTAGTCTTGAAGCGAGCTCAGGACTCCGTCCAGCGCTTGGTTAAAGAGCTCCGGAGCTTCCAGCATGGGGAAGTGGCCGTAGCCTTCTACCGTCTGAAAATCATAGTCTTGCGTTCCAGGTTCGCCTCGTCTACCTCAACTGGGAAGAGTACTGGATACGGGAACACACTCCCCTCTCCGTTTTGTTTTGTGGGTACACTGCATTGGAGCGAGTTCCTAGGAAGGAAGCGACTGCGAGTGGCGAGAGCGATGCGGCGTAACCCCAATTTTTTCAGAGAACCAAAACACTCATTGACGCACGCGTCACATATGTTAGCTGCGTCTAATGATGAAACTCTGGGTTGCTGCCGTTCTATTCGCTGTTCCATTCCAATTCGCGCAGGCGATTACACTCTCTTCCTCGGGAGAGGAGGTCGCTTACGAATACGAGTTCACGTTCCGGAGTCTTGAAAAAGGCGAGGACCTTGACGAGGAGAAAACGCGAGAGGCCGCGAGTTTTCACGCCGCTCATTTATTCGGCATCTTCCATTCGCCTGAAGTGGCCGCGGCCCATGACTTCCCAGCGGAGTTAATAGAAGGGTTTGCCGGAACGAAACACCCCATAGTAGTCACCGCAGAAGATTTCGCACGCGAGGGAGACCCGTATCGATGGATACGTTACCGCGCGCAAGGGACTTTTCTTCTTTTGAAAGCGGTGGCTCGGCATTGGTTAGGAGATCACACCACTGGCATTGCCAAGCTTTCCTTGCTTAAAGATCTTCCGGCTATCTACTCGGACGACCGTCAAAGGTACCGGGATGCCCGCTGGCGAAAGTGCACCGACTCCCACTACGATTCCACGGCCGATTTTTCTTATTTCTATACTCCCTATCGGTGTCCCGAGCTGGGGAAAGCGCCCTTGGCGGCGAAGACCCCCTTCTCCCTCCGCAGAATAAATGGCCCCGCGCAGGCAAGTCGCCATTTCGTTCCACGCACCGCGATTTACGGGCCTAATGGGAATGGGAAGCTCACCACTCTGTATTTCGTCAGTGGCTTCGATACGAACCCGGAATCGGGGACCGAGCCGGCCCAGATCCATAGGGATTCCGGCTGGAAATCCTACGCATCGATTGAAAACTTGCTCACACAAAAATACGGGTTTCGACGAGTAGAAAGTTTGAAAGATCTGCGTGAAACGCTTGGAAATCAATTCAAAAGACTAGATCTTCTTACCCCTGTCACCTTAGAGCACGACGACCAGCGAAGGTACTTCAGCACGTTTGTTAAAGAGGCCGAAGGCCAAATTTTGGTCGCACGAAGTGCTTTATTCAATACCGATAATGAAAAGGGTTCTCAGGCGCTGCGCTCCTTTCCTAAGTTTTGGAAAGAGGCTTGGGAGAATGGCGACGTGATCTATTTCGGGGGCCATTCCGGCGATGGACAGTCGCTAAACCTCACAAACATGCTCGATACGCTGGAGAGAATGAATCTAGACTCCATTCACTTCAAAAAGAATAAGACCCAAGTGGTCGTTCTCGATAGCTGTTCTTCTTACGCTCACTATCTCGACATCTATAAAGATCGAAAGCCAAAAAACCTACATCTCGTATCTTTCGGATTGGTGAGCCTCTTCCATCTCGGGACTGCAACACTCGAAGGACTGCTGGATATTACCTTGGGACCAGATACTGGGAAGCAAACCTGGGTCGAGGCGCTTTCTAGTATCGAGAAAGGTCAACTCAAGGCGCACATCGATTACTTCTACGAGCCCGCTGATAGAGAAGAAATGTTGGAGTATTTCAAGAGCCGGGGGCAGTTCCCATCGTCCTTAGTGGGCGTGACGACCGAACCCTAAGTTCCCGCGACACCCAGAACTGCACGACACCGCTGGGCAGCTTTCACTATGGGCAAGTCGGAGTTCTTCCCAGGCGCTGGCCCAAGATAGACTGTCAAATCTATCTCCGATCGGATTTTTTCCTGAGAACCCGTTTCCAAGTAATGTTGGAAAGCCTCCTCAGAAAGGGTGGTAGGGGGCTGCGCGGAATCGCGCAACACCGAACGCCAACGTTGGGCATTTATCTCGGCCTCTCGGCTTATAAGGTTTTCCTCAACCTGGATGCCACCAAACTTCTCACGCACCACCTCTGCAAAACTTTTTTTATCAGAGCTGTCCCACGCTAGAAACTCTTCCGTGGATTTGGCCTCTCGAAGGGTCTCAAGAGGAAAAATATGAAGTCGCAGCGTTTCTCCGGTTCTTCTTCCTGCGACTTCGGACTCAAGAAAACCAAGTACATTTCCGTCTTGAGAAATCCCAAGAGCTACAAATTGGGCAATTGCCCCTCCGGGTTTTCCAACTCCGAAGTGAATTTGCTCTGTCCCAATTTTTCCTGCTGTTCTGATCAAATCCGCTTCCTTAATGTCGCTTAGCGCGACGGTCTTTTTGCCGTCTTTTTCCACGCCCACTCCGGGCTCCGCGGGATTCGACGCCGGAGCAGGTCCGAAGGCCCGCAGCCGAAATTTTGGCTCCAGACCCGGAAGCTCGGAATTTGGCGAAAAAGTACTGTCTTTCACATCTAAAGTCAGTGCCGCCACCTGGGCGATTGAATTCCCTCCTGTTGACGTGGTTGCGGAAGCCCCTGAAGGCGCCGAACGCGACATGCGAACAAAAATATTGGGTTCGGTCAGCGTGGCAAATGCCACGGCAGCCTGATCCCCCGTCAGAATAACGAACTTTTTTACGTCGCCGGGAGCCCTTCGTCCAAAGCTGAAAGTTCCTTTTTTCCCCGGATCTCGAACAGTGATTTCAATCACCACTTTTTCGCGTGAGCTTCTTTCAAGAACGAGAGTTCCCTTCACATCCATCTGAAATTTCTCCGAAGTCTCTCTAGCTTCGGGTGCGGAGTTCGAGTAGCTGATCCCTATTTCTCGCTCTGGTCGTGAGCTAGGAGCCCAACATAAAAGGGGGCACAAGAGGAAGAGAGTAATCGCGGCGCGACGCATTTCCCTATTATAATTGAAAGATGTCGGATCTTAAGCCTTTCATTTACTCGCCGGCGGGGGAGTATTGAACGACGACCCAAGTTGGCGCAAGTCCTTGAAGGACCTGAATCTTTTCGATAGAAGAGAGCATGCCTTTTCAAACCCTTAAGACCCAGCTAGCGCGGGCTATCGCGAAGGAACTGGCCCACCCCGAAATTACGGAAGAGATTCTTGTCGCGGAGTTGGGAACTCCTCCTAATTTAGCGCTGGGACACTTGGCCCTTCCCTGCTTCCGCATGGCAAAGCTGTTCAAGCAAAATCCGCACGGGATGGCTCAGGATCTTTGCAAGCGCCTTTCGAGCCCGGATTGGGAGGCAACTCCCGCGGGCCCTTACGCCAATTTTCGATTTCGCGCAGGCCACCTTTTTCAAAGCACATTGAAAGCGGTACTCGCAAACCCAGAGACTTACGGCTCGGACAAGTCGGGAGCGAATCAAACGGTGTTAATCGAATTCTGCTCGCCCAATATTGCAAAGCAGCTGGGCTTCCACCATATTCGAACAACACTGATTGGAAACACACTTTCAAATATTTATTCCTTCCTGGGATTCAAAACCGAGCGAATCAATTTCGTCGGAGATTGGGGCAGTCAATTCGCCCGCCTTCTTGCTGCCTTCGATCAATGGGGTGACAAAAGCCAGCTAAACTCCAAGGACGTACCTCGGGCAATGGCGCATCTTTCCGAGATTTATGTCCGTTTTCATAAAGATCTCGAACAGAATCCTGACCGCCTAGAAAAAGCGAGTGCGGCCTTGAAAAAACTCGAAACAGGAGATCGCGAAACCACCGAGTTATGGAAAAGTGTACGAGAGCTTTCCATCGGAGCGATGGAAAGGACCTTGAAGCGGATGCACGTTCAGTTCGACCACGTGGACGGGGAGAGCCAGTATGTCCCACAGATACTTCCCATGCTGGAAGAGGTGAAAAAAAAGGCCGAGGGAAGACTTAGCGATGGGGCCTGGATTGTGGAAGTGGAAGGATACACGACTCCAGCTCTCATTCAAAAACGTGATGGAACAACTCTTTATCTCACGCGTGATATTGCTGCCGCAGTCGAGCGAGCGAAGCGATTTACTTTCGATCGCATGTTGTATGTCGTGTCCGAACAACAGCGCCTTCACTTTCAGCTTCTCTTCGGAGTTTTGAAAAAGATGGGCTACAAGTGGGCCGACAAATGCGAGCACCTTTCCTTCGGGACAGTTCTCTTCGGACACGAAAAGATGTCAACGAGAGAGGGAAGAATTATTCTACTCGAGGACATTCTAAACGAAGCAAAAGATCTGGCCCTTGCCGAATGTGCACAGAAAAACCCAGATCTTGCTAACAAGGAAGAAGTTGCCGAAATGGTCGGCTTGGGGGCAGTTATTTTCGGCCAGCTTTCCACCCATCGCCAACGAGATATCGAGTTTAACTGGAAAGAGATCCTCGCATTCGAGGGCGAGACGGGCCCTTATGTCCAGTACGCGGCAGTACGTTGCCACTCCCTTCTCGAAAAAGCGCGGGACAAGGGCGAGCTCAGCACGGAAGTTCCGGATACGAGTGACTACACTTTTGCCTCGGAAGAAGAGGCTCTCATTCTCGAGCTCTCACGTTTTAGAAGCGCTTTGCTCTCAGCTGTGAGGGATAACGAGCCCTATCATTTGAGCCATCACCTCATTGACGTGGCGAAGGCCTTCAATCGTTTCTATTATCGATTTCCAGTGTTGCAGGCCGCAGAAGCCAAGCCCCGTGATGTGAGACTCAATCTCGTGCGCGCAACCCAGCAGGTACTGCTCAATGGTCTAAAACTCATGGGGATATTGTGCCCACGGGAGATGTAAGGAAAATACTTCTCATTCGATTTAGCAGTCTCGGTGATATCGTAATGACGACTGCGATGATTCGAGCG
Source organism: Pseudobdellovibrionaceae bacterium (assembly GCA_023250715.1). Taxonomy (GTDB): domain Bacteria; phylum Bdellovibrionota; class FAC87; order UBA2466; family UBA2466; genus JAHFAF01. The sequence continues at coordinate 6,285 of JAHFAF010000219.1, forward strand.
GTACGGACACGTTTCCCCAAAGCTAGAATTGATATGGTCGTTCGAGAGGATTTTCTCGATCTCATTCGAGAGAACCCCCACCTTGATCAGAAAATTCCCCTCTCGAGAGGATCTGGAATCCTGGGCCTATGGCAATTAGCCAACAAGCTTCGAAAAGAACGTTACGATCTCATTTACGATGCGCATAGAAGTCTTCGCACAAGAGTTCTCATGCCCTTTCTTTCCGCGGAAACGAAAGCCTATTTCCCGAAGCATTACTTCATTCGAGCGTTGGCCCTTACGTTTAAACTGCACCTTTTAAAACCCAAACGCTTCCTTGAGAAGTTCATTGAGCCCCTCGAAAAATATGGAGTCCGCTACGATGGGAAAGGGCCGGAAATTTTTGTCTCTGAGACAGCAAAGAAGAGCGCACGCGCGAAAGTGCCTTTTCCAAATGGGCCCGTCGTGGGAATAATCCCTTCGGCCCAATGGCCGGGGAAACGCTGGCCCACCGAAAGGTTTCGAGCTACGGTCGAGAGGCTAGTGCGGGAAACTTCTTTTAAGTTCATTGTTTTCGGCGGAAAAGAGGATCACTTTTGTGAAACGATCTGTGCTGGCCTTCCACTCGATCGCGTGGTGAATGCTCAAGGTAAGTTAACTCTCGCCGAATCCATCGCTCTTGTAGAAGACTGTCGCTACGTCATCGCGAACGACACGGGCCTCCTGCACGTGGCGGATGGCCTGTCGAAGCCCAGTGTTTTACTTCTGGGGCCCACATCCGCGGAGCTAGGTTGCCTTCCCTTTCATGCTCAAAGCCGTGTCCTCGAGCATGATCTCTGGTGCCGTCCATGCTCAAAAAATGGCCAGGCGCCGTGTATTCGAGGGCATCGCTATTGTTTGGATCTAACAACCGTGGGTCATGTAGTAGAAGCCGCAAAATTGGTGGGAGCAAGCGCGTGATTTACCCTCTCCTCTATTCCGCCTTTTACTGGGCTACGAAATGTGCCGGTCTTTTTTCCCATAAACTTGCGCGCGCGCATCGCGAGAGACGGGGACTTCTCCACCGCGTGAAGGGAAAAACAACGGGTTGGAAGGAAGGCACCTGGTGGGTTCATATCGGTTCGAGCGG
>JAHFAF010000220.1 GCA_023250715.1 Pseudobdellovibrionaceae bacterium
GACTACACGGAAGCGCAGATCACTTTAAAATCTTTGGAGCATCGCTATTCCCTGGGTTGGATTTTGATCGGCCAGGAGGGGACTACGCTCCTGAAAGACAAAATGCTTCATGGGGATGTTCTCGACGTTATCCTCGACAAAGAATTTAGAAAGGCCACGGAGTTTCACCTGCTCCGTTCCGTTCGGCAATTATTGCGGAATGAGGAGAAGGGAAACCAAAGAGTTAGTCAAAAAACTCTCGAGCATCTGAACCAGACTTTTATTTCCCTATCTGCTGAAAGAAATGCGGAGCGACTTCTGGCTTCCATTGTTCTGAAAGGCAAAGAGCTGGCGAATGCCGACGGTGGCTCTCTTTACATGGTGGCCGAGACGGACGGAGATCTTTTCTTCCGCTTACGAATTCGAGATCATCTTGAGGAAGAGGTCACCATCACGCACATGAGCCCGAAGGTGCAGGAGAATAGCATCTGCGGCTATGTTGCGCTCACGGCGAAGCTATTGAATGTGCCCGAGGTGGCTAATCTAAGACCGCTCACTTTGCCTCAATTTAATAAGACCATCGACCATCATTCCGGTGTCCCTCCGCAGAGTCTTCTTACTGTTCCGCTCAAGAATAGCCGCAATGAAATTATCGGGGTCTTGCAGTTATCGGAAAAAACCTCGACTGAGGTTTCGGGTAAGATGTTTGATTCTGAGGACGAGAGTCTTCTCTCTTCCTTCGCGACTCAAGCGGCCATCTGTTTGGAGAACGTCGATCTCTACGGGGATATTCAAAGGCTGTTCGAAGGATTCGTAAAAGCTTCTATCTCGGCAATCGAATCTCGCGATCCGAGCACGGGTGGTCATTCCGAGCGTGTCGCTAAAATTTGTGTTGCTTTGGCCCGCGCTACCACCGAGTGCAATCTTGGAATTTATCGCTCTGTGAAATTCCGAGAGGAAGAGATTCGCGAGCTCGAGTATGCCGCCCTTTTGCACGACTTCGGAAAGATTGGTGTGCGTGAGGAAGTCTTGTGCAAGGCGAAAAAGCTCTATACCTATCAACTCGATGGTATCAAGGATCGCATCCGAATCTGTAAGGCCGCGGCCAAGATAGATTATATGGAAAAGCTTTTGAAGGCGAACGGCAATACGGGCGCCATCGAGCGGGAATATGAGCAAAGGCAAGCGGAAATCGATGCCTACTGGGAGATTATCGTTGCCTCGAACGAGCCCACCATCTTAAAGCGCGAAAGCGCCGAAATGCTCGATATAATTCGTCGAGAGCACCTCCTCTTGCCCGACGGCAGCCAGGTTGCCGTTCTAACAGAAGAAGAGTATCAAGCTCTTTCCGTTACGAAAGGTTCGCTCACGGACAGCGAACGTTTGGAGATCGAGTCCCATGTTCGCCATACCTATCAGTTTTTGAAGATGATTCCTTGGACCAAAGACTTCCGGCATCTGACGGAAATAGCTTACTGCCACCATGAGAAATTGGATGGAACAGGCTATCCCCGTGGTTTAAGTGCACACGAGATCCCTCTACAATCGAAAATCATGACAATCGCCGATATTTACGATGCTTTGACGGCCGCGGACCGCTGGTACAAAGAGGCGGTACCGACACAAAAGGCACTGGATATTTTGCAATTGGAAGTTTCCCAGGGCAAGCTGGATCCGGTATTGTTCGAACTCTTTTTAGAGAAAAAGATTTACGAGTTGACTCTTCCGAAAGACGTCAGTCAAGTGGCTTAATCTTAAAAAGTGGGTTGGCGGGAGCGGGCCTACTCAACTAGGATCGAGAGTTCAGGATGGGCTTTCGAAAAATAAAAAACTTTTTCTTCGGCAGACCGCTCGAGACGGCGGCGCTTCATCATCAACGCCTACCCAAGTGGAAGGCTTTGGCTGTTTTTTCCTCGGACGCCCTTTCCTCGGTCGCTTACGCGACCCAAGAAATTCTCATTCCCCTCTCTCTGGTTTCCCTTACCGCAACTTCTTGGTCTCTCCCCATTTGCTTTGCCATTAGCACCCTCTTGATTGTTGTATCTTCTTCCTACTGGCAAACGATTCGCTCGTACCCGAAAGGGGGTGGGGCCTATACCGTGACGAAGGATAACTTAGGGACCCTTCCCGGTTTGGTTAGTGGAGCGGCACTTCTCATCGACTACGTTCTAACAGTAGCCGTGTCCGCTGCGGCTGGTGTGGAAGCGATTACTTCCGCCGTCCCCTTTCTTTACGAACATCGGGTGCTGCTTGGGTGTCTTGCGATTCTCATCGTGATGATGATCAATCTTCGAGGAGTAAAGGAGTCGGGCAATGTTTTTGCCATACCGACTTATCTATTTATCTTTTCTTTCCTCTCGTTAATTTTGACGGGCTTTTTCAAGCTCGAGTTCGGGATCTTGCAACCGAAGGCTCCGATTTTTCATGAAGTATACCCTGAGATTTCTCTGTATCTTCTGCTTAAGGCCTTCGCGTCCGGATGCGCGGCTCTAACAGGAATAGAAGCCATCTCCAATGGAGTTCCAGCGTTCAAGAGGCCGGAATCCCAAAATGCTCGCATCACGTTACTTTGGATGGTGATTATCTTGGGGGGCTTCTTCATCGGCGCCACGACCCTGGCTCATCTTCTGGCGTTGGTGCCGGCATCGGAGGAGACCACCATTTCGCAGCTCGGACGATCGGTCTTTGGGGGGGGGATCCCTTATTTCACCTTGCAGGCGTCGACGGCGCTGATCTTGTTTTTGGCGGCAAATACAAGTTTCGCGGATTTTCCGAGGGTTTGCTCCATCCTCGCTAACGATCGCTTTCTACCCCGTCAGCTAGCGAGTCTCGGTGACCGCTTGGTTTTTTCCAAGGGAATTTTGGTTTTGGGTTTGGTATCGATGGGTTTGATTGTTCTATTCCAGGGAACGACTCATCACTTGATCCCGCTCTATGCTATAGGCGTTTTTCTTTCATTTACCTTGTCCCAGAGCGGGATGGTTCGACACCATTGGGTTGTTCGTGAGCCTAAGTGGAGGCTTTCCATCGTGTTCAGTGCTCTTGGGGCGCTGACTACGTTCGTAGTTCTTATCGTAATTTCGGTGACCAAGTTCACTGGTGGTGCCTGGGTAGTATTGGCATTGATTCCCATGATGGTCGTGTGGTTTAGGTCGACGCGAGAGCATTACCGGAAAGTGGCCGTACAGCTCGCGATACATGAAGACGTTGATCTAAAGAAGAAAGTGAAACACGTCGTCGTGCTTCCCATTTCCGGCATTCACAAGGGGACTTTGGATGCCATCAAGTACGCAAAGTCTATCGCGAAGGATGTGCGGGTCGTCTATGTCGAATTAGATGAAGCTGCGACCGAGCGCTTGAAGTCGACCTGGGGAAGATTGAACACGGGAATCGAGCTCGTGGTATTGCAATCCCCTTATCGTTCCGTCATCCAGCCCATTTTGGATTACATTCGCTCGGTGGATCAGGAAGATAAAGACGACATGCTTACCGTCGTAATTCCTGAGTTCGTGACCGCGCGCTGGTGGCACAGCATTTATCACAACCAAACCGCGTTCTTGATTCGAACCGCTCTTATGTTTGAGCCGAATAAGGTCGTCACCAGCGTGCGCTACCATCTTTCCCGTTGATGCATCGATCTAATCAAGTCCCTGTCAATTCATTGACAAAATCGGTGCCATTTTCTAAAATTAAAAGTGTAAGTCCTCCGTTTTACTAATCTCAAAATTGGAGTGCAGAGCCGCTGCGCAAAGCCCGCAGCTACCGGAAACTCGTTCGTTTCTGTTTTCGGTGAAGCGGTGCGTTGTTTAAGGTTACCCCGAGGAGATCGATGAATCGAGTTCTCGTGTACGAACCGGATGCAACTTTGTGTGCTTCGCTGCGCGAGCGTTTGGAGAAGCGGCACCTTTGGGTGGTGACCGCGGCAGATCCCGCAAACGCCCGCGAGCTGATGCAAAAGCAGCTATTCCATTTATGCCTTTGGCCGCTCCAGTCCGCTAGCGAGCTTCGAACCATCCATGAGTTGAAGCAAATTCGAGCATGCACCGCGATCATCGTAACCAGTTCAATCAGTGAGCCCACCTTGGTCGTGCAAGCAATGCGGGCTGGTGCTTCACATTATTGGGTGAAAAGTACAGGCCTCATCGCCTTTGAAGAACTTTTGGACGACACCCTCGCCCGTATTCTTCCCGACGTGATTACCGCCGAAGAGGTGGATTTTCCACTTCCGGATTTTGTCGGGAGGCACCCGAAAATTCTTGAAATTTTCGGGCTCATCATGAGTATTCGAAACACCGATTCGACGGTGCTCATCACGGGAGAAAGCGGCACCGGTAAGGAAGTCGTTGCCCGTGCCATTCACACCTTGAGCCCTCGCCGAAAGCAGCCTTGGGTCGCCATCAACTGCAGTGCCATCCCTGGTACGCTTCTTGAGAGCGAGCTCTTTGGCCATGTGAAGGGCGCTTTTACGGGTGCAACCCAAAATCGCTCGGGTCGTTTTCAGCTTGCGGGCTCGGGTACGTTATTTCTCGACGAGATTAGCGATCTGTCTTTCGATCTTCAGGCGAAAATATTGCGTGCAATTCAAAATAGAGTTTATGAGCCGGTTGGAAGTCCCTATAGCTTGACGCTGGATGCGCGAATTATAGCGGCAACGAATCAGGATTTGGATGCCGCGGTGAATGAAAAACGATTCCGACAGGATCTTTTCTATCGACTAAATGTGATCCCGATTTACATTCCACCCTTGCGTGCCAGAAAGTCGGACATTCCGCTTTTGGTTCGTAACTTTCTCGAGCGTTTTTGTAAGGTCAATGGCAAGAACTTTCACGGCGTGTCCGAAGAAGCGATGCAGATGCTGATGCAGTACCATTGGCCGGGAAATGTGCGCGAGCTCGAGAACTTAATGGAGCGGGTGGTGGTGCTGAAGAAGGGTGAAGGAATTATCGAGCCCAAAGACCTGCCGGTACAAAATTTCTCGAACGTGCAACTCGATCGGTTCGTTGCGAACGTAGCATTGCCGGATGCGGGAATTGATTTTAATGAAGCTGTCAATGAGTTCGAAAATGAGCTGATTCTGCAAGCCCTTCAAAAGACGGAAGGGAATAAGAACCGCGCTGCGACCCTCCTCAATCTCAACCGCACTACTCTCGTCGAGAAATTGAAGCGAAAAGGCCTTCGCATCGCCAGTTAAGGCGAGGCAGCAGGCAATCGCCCGCTGCCCCAATCCTGAATATTTTTAGTAAACCCATACCGTCAGTTCGTAGGCTGGAATGGGGAAGTACTCGCCCCAGTACAGCGGCCCGACGAAGCCGTCAAAGAATGTGATGTGAAGGCTGTGTATCGCAACACTCGCCTTCCCGTAGATTACACGGCTGGATTGTCCAGCCCTAATTCCGTAGGAGCTTACGGGTTGGATGCAGTTGCTGTCCTCGAACATGGGGATGGAACTACCAAACCTGTCGGGGGGATTGATATTGACGCCACCTTTAGCCGCTCCGCCGGCCGCATTGAGTGCCCGTTCCGTAATGGGAAAGCAAGTATTCACGGCGACTTTGGCCTCTGCCGTGGCCGTAAATTTAACAACGAGGTCTGGATCCAGTGATGTTCGTGTGGACTTGATCCATTCCGCATAAGCACTCACCGTGGTATACACTGCAGCTTCCACTCGTCGGCAAACCTCCTGTTCATCTGTGCCATTGGGGTAGTAGACATACGAAGCCACCCCATTTAGATTCGATCCCGTGAAAGAACCACCCCCGCTATCACCGTTGCACGAAATCTGATTGGAGGAGCCAGGGAGGTATTGTACAAACCCTCGCGAGCGGCTTCGAAACGTTCCCTTTTTCTTGGCCGCATTGTAGGAAACGAGCTCGGTCGAATTGTAGAGCCCTGCGTAGTTTACCGTTCCAGAGCGCCGTACTCCCAAAACGTTATCCTCGTTTCTTCCGAATCCGTAGATCGTGGCGGACGGGTAGTAGGAAAGGGAAAAGTCCCTATCGAGGCGGTCTTGGTACTTCGTTAGAAAAATTGGGCTCGATAGCTTCAAAATCGCCAAATCTGCGCCCCCCGAATCTTGGGAAGCGGATCCCCCGATATGCCGTGCCGTATTGAGTGGAAGATAGTTAGGGTGGCGTTTGATAGCGGCGATGGATCTCGACTCGCCGTTCAGGTGGAACTTGAATTGAGAAGCCGGCAGGAGAGCGCCACTCGGTTTTTTGAAATTTGGTACGCCGGAGATACAATGGGCCGCGGTCAAGATGGTATTGGGGCTGATTAAGGTGGCCGAGCACTGCATTTCGCCATTCCAATTCAACTGCCCGGTAGAACCGGCTTTGCCTGTTGTTTGCGAGGATTCGTCCGTTCCGTTTCGTATCATGCGAGCGTCATTCGATGGGTTGGATTCTACGGAGCTGACATCACCCGGCTTTCCGCAGGCGGAAAGCCAGAAAATAAAAAGGGCAATGAGAATCCTAGGAAGTGAGATAGTCTTCATGAATGCACCTCTGAAAGAGTTTTAGTGTCGCGTGTTCTGAGCGTTCACAGGTAACACGACACCTGAGGCGATTAAGGCTCATTCCTACACGAGAAGGGGAATTATGATGATTGTGTGGAAACTTTCACAATTTGGAAAGGGTTAACGCCTTGCTCAATCTCAACCGCACTACTCTCGTCGAGAAATTGAAGCGCAAAGGCCTTCGCATCGCCAGTTAAGTCAGCGAGACTGCTTCGCTGCGCTCGCAGATACATGCATTTGCGAGGCCTTTAGGCCGAAGCAATCTCGTTATTATTTTTTCTTTTGTTTTTCTTCCTCGCCGGATTGAATGAATGAGCGCATGAAGTAGTTGAGGATTGCGCTGCGTTTGGCTCCCCCCATGAGGGCCTTTAGGTCTTCGTAGACGGTAGGATCGTTGATCAGAGACCCTAGGGTTCCTTCCCCCTTATCGATCTTCCTTAAGATGCTTTCCGTATGTTCAGTGGCTTTACTGAAGTTTTCCCCACTCTTTCCGGAGGTCAGCTCATACAGAAAGCCCTTCTTTTGCTTCATTTCATCGGAAAGGGTCGCGAGATTGGCGGAAACTCGATTCAAATTGGCAATCAGGTGATCAAAGTTACTTCCAGTTTTGAATTGGGAAGAAATATTTTCAACCACGTTCCCGGTCTTTGCGAAGAAATCAGCCGGCTCTTCGCATGCGATGAAGGTTCCCGGCTGGATCTGGGGCTTGCTCATATCACCGATGGATATTTCGACATACTTGTCGCCCAAGACTCCAGAGGTCTTGATCGTAGCGATTGAATCCTCACGGATCTTATCGAACATTCCCTTTGAAACGCTAAACTCAATGATGAGCTCTTTTCCCCCTTCGGGTGCTACCAAGATTTTGTTGACCGTCCCCA
>JAHFAF010000221.1 GCA_023250715.1 Pseudobdellovibrionaceae bacterium
AAATAAACTTGTGATGCCGCCGTCTTGTACCTGGGGTGTCCGGGGGCGTTCTTGTAGAAACTCTCATGAGCGTCGCGCATCTTTTGGCTGAGCCCATTAACGTCGGAGAGTACTCCCGGACGTATATTGTATTCGTCCCAGTTGTAGCGCGAATCGGCTCGATGGCAGCTACGGCAATCCCTTAGCGCGGGGATTTTCTCATCGAGTGCGTGCGCCTTGCGATAGGCGATCATTCGTTCCGTATCTCCCCGAAATACGTGTTTATGAAATTCCATCGTGGCTTGGGGAGAGTCGTGGAATTCGATCATTTCCAAAGTGTCGTAACCAACCTGGCTGGGATCGCCGTTCAAAGCGATGGTGAATTGGGCGGCGGGGTAAAGTTTCGATCTCTTATTGAAGTAGATCAGACGCGGGAACTCAAGGCTTGCCCCTTGTTGACTCCTCGACTCCACCATCGCTTCGTGCGCGGAAAAGACATCCGGATCCAAATGCGGGAGCACGTCCTCAAGATGCCGAATCTCGGGGTGCTTCTCCATAAACTCTTTAAAGGCTTGGACAGTACGTATTTTGGTTTGATCGGCTGAGGCAAATTGGCAGAGGGCTACAGTGACAAGAAAAGTCATTCTGAGTGTAAGAAACCCGTACATATTTCACTCCAAACTCACCGCACACATTGCACCAAGCTCATATGGAGCAAGTAGAATGCCAGGGCAAAGGAGTGAATTGTGGCTAAAATGCCCCGTAGCATGCCCTTTAGTGGGTTTTTCCGCCAAAACCTACTGGCGGATAAGTGGCGGAATGGTCATCCGCCATCTTGAATATGGCGGATAAATGGCGGATAATGACTTTATGAGTAAGTACCTGCACCTGAAGCGACACAAGATACCGCATGAAATTGTCCTAACCGACACATGCGTGAAATGGCTCATGCGCATCGCCGAGGTAAAGCCCTTCCTGGACGAGTACCTGGGGACCCCACTTGAAGTGCAGCTCCTTCGCCGGGCCAAGGTCCGAGCCATCACCTATTCCAATCAGATTGAGGGCAACCATTTAGGCGAAGGGGAAGTAACCGCCGTCTTAGATGGCAGAAAGATCAAAGGCTCAGCGAAGGATGTGAAGGAAGTTCAGAACTATCACACGGCGCTAAACTACGTGGAAACTCTCGCGTTCGACAAGCGGCCACTGCGAATACCTGATTTTTGTGATCTTCAAAGGCTTGTGACTTCGGGGCTCATCGATAAAAACCAATGCGGGAAGGTCAGAACCATTCCCGTCTCGATAGTAAATGCCGCTTCGGGTGAAAAGATTGACGACTGCCCTCAGCCCCATGCGCTTGCTGACCTCTTGGATGATCTTTGGCAGTGGCTTGAAGATACGAATGGATCAAATCCCTACGCCAGGGCGTTTGCCTTTCACTTCATTGCGGTAGCTATTCATCCGTTTGCTGACGGGAATGGCCGAAGTGTGCGTCTGATGCAGCACCTCCTTCTATTGAAGCAGGAAGCAAAGATCGCCAGGTTCGTGCCTAGCGAAACTGCCATTATGAGAAATCGAGACCGTTATTATTCGGTCATCAGGCAGGCAAAGGCCTTGGGCTCTTTGCATCCAATTTTGGAGTTCCTGGCTGAGTGTTTTGCCATTTCCGCCGAAGAAATCGCCAAGGAAGGCAAAGCTCTGCTTAGGAATAGTGCCGAGAAAAAGCCGAATATCCGGCATCAAAAAATTCTAGGGATTGCCCGCAGTGGAGAGCCCTTCTCGATTCAGCAGGTAATTGCGGAGATGCCTGATGTCCCGCGAAGGACTCTCGAGAGGGATCTTGAGACGCTCACGAAATCAAAAGCGCTTAGGGCCACCGGATCGAATAAGGCACGGGCCTATACGCTTGGCACCCAAGCTCGGGCCATATCCAAAGCAGGTAAAAGGAAGAAGAGCCAATAGCCGTGGTTTCGTTGGGAATGAGCTGCGGGGGGTTGGGTCGATTTTGGGTCGGGATGGGCTGGGTTGTGGTGGGATTAGCGGGGAGCAACCAGACTGGAAATTTTGCGTTAAATGATCGGGATCTTTTGTTTTTCTAGCTATTCCCTATTCTTGCCCGACTTGGGAGTTTTGTAACGAGATCGATTCCCAAGCTGAGGGCCAGGGGTTCGAACCCCCTTACCCGCTCCAAATTCCCTTAAGAAATTTAGAGCGCTCTAATTTCGAATCTCGAATTTCAAGTCGAATTTCAATCCGAACAGCGGCAGCGGGCAGGGTAAAAAGTATCCACACACCTTTTATCGCTCAGTCGCTTCGCTAATATGACTACTTATCTTGCTTTCTCTTTTCCAGCGCCGCGATAACCGTCGCGGCCGCGGGGTTTCTTCCCGTTTTCGAAGAGCGAAGGAGGGCCGCTTCGAGGTTTGGGCTAATTTCTGTTCCGCTCGCAACGGCTCGGACAAGAATGGAAGCATGTTCCGTGGTCAAATGGTTTAACCTTTCGTCGAGCCAAGTAGGTCCCTTGCCTTTACCGAGGGTGAACGCTAGAAGCCCAAGTCTTTCCGCAAGCCAAGCCTCTCGTCGCTCAGGGGCAGCATCCTGAACCAATATATTTTGGCCCAGTTGATGAACCATTTCCGGAGGCAGAATCACATTTGTACCTATTTTAAATTGATTCAGGATTTCCATGGTCTTATGAAGAGCAAGCTCGGGACCGTTTAAGACATTTCCCACCAAGGCTCGCGTCAATCGTTCTTCCAACGATGGCTGTGCCCTCAAGTTTTCTAGAGTACGGCTATCAGGGAGCGTCAGGTGTAGTAAATCGACGCCATATTCTGAAAGCTCGCCACCCTCCAATAGATACAAGATATGTTCTAACTCTAGTCTAGTCAGAGCAATGGGCGTTCCCGAGCGCTGTATGTTTTTAAGAAGCTGAATGGCGCCGAGCTTTGCCGGATCCCAGTTGCCAATCGGTTCCTTCACTCGGTCGCCGAATGGATTCGCTCTATGGATTGCGATAACGTGGGGATCGATTTCGCCAAGAACTTGCCGCACCAAATCCCGGCGAGTGGTTTCGGTGAGGGGAACGGCAACCACCGGCTTGAATGGCTGATTGGAAAAAAAAGACAGTCCAGTCATGGCTTCGATCAAGAGGCCAGCGGAGTACCTGGCAATTTTTGGGTGCGTCTGCACACCGCCGGCAATCTTGGTAAGGGAATCCAGCGCGCTTTCACTTAGACTTATGGCTGAAAAGGTACAGTCGCATCTAAGGATACTAAAGGCATCTCCAGAATGTCGATCCAGGAGGACTGCCTTGGTCTGGCGAGCTTGTTCGCAGGTGAGGCGGGTGGGCGGAGCAAAGCACAAACTGCTCCATACCGCAAAAATGATTAGGCCTTTTCGACGCATGACTCTTCAATGTACCTGTGGACCGAGAGTGGACGGAAAGTATTCCCCCGGTCATCACCGACCTAAACGAGAAAAAAAGGCCTCGCGATTTGACGCCGCGAGGCCTTCGAAAAACCGAGGCTTAGCCCTTCATCCCTTTATCATTCTGACTAGCTTTCGCCAGCTTCGGTTTCTTTTTGTGAGTCTGCACCATTTCCGACGGCCTTAGGACGCCTTAAATTTCTTTAAGAGGTCCGCTCTCACAGGGTTTGGTTGATTCTGGTTCTTCTCATTTCTTCGGTTAAAAAATATCCAGTATTGAAGAGAAAAGGAATGTAATACAGTCCTTACCACGCCATAAATATCTGAAATCACACATCTTAATCAATTCAGCTGTCTATTTTAGTGTTTTATAATACAAAAATGGGAAGGAGGCGCGTATGGAACAAAACAAAAAGCCAATGACTGAAAAAGTAGAAGTGAAAAAATATCAAAAGCCGGTTGCCGTGAAGCTCGGATCGGTTCTTTTGATCAAAGGTAACAATCACTTTAAATCAGACATGGCGTCCGGAAAAGTGGTTGGACTTCTCTAATCTCTTTCTCGGCTACATTGGGGGGCGGAGCTGCCGTCAAACGGGACTCCGCTCCTTTTTTTGGGCTTCACCGATGACGGCAATACAAAATTTCAAAGTACAGCTAACGCCTGGGGTAACGCTTACTGAAACCGACGGTAAGCTTGTTCTTTTTTCAAAGCGAACCGGGGACTTCTTTGGCCTAAATGATTCCGCAAATCTATTTTTGGATGAACTGTCCCGAAGTGATTTTCTTACTACTCAAAGGCGTGCCGTCGATACGTATAACATGTCTCCATCAGAGATCTCCGCCGATCTACTTACCCTCGTAGAAGATCTGGAAGACCAAAAGTTAATAGTAAGAATTCCCATTCCATAGGAAGGTGTTTCGACTCCGATGGAAAATACCCCTCATCTTCACATTGTATCGCAGCCTTCTGGCATTCGGGTTCATGGTGTAGGTTCCTATAGCTACTGGAGGAACCCAAGCGGCAAAGAATACTTCCTCAAGGGTGAGATTTACGCGATTCCTGATGGATTAGGTCCGGTGCTCCCGGCAGATCAAAACACAAAAGGACTCGCGAAAAGATTATTAGATTATATAGAAAGAAATGGATCTCCGGAAAACATTGATGGGCAATTTTGTGGAGTGCTCATTGATGATGCCTGCGTTACTGCCTACCGAAGCGCGTTTTCACTCTATCTCCTTTATTTCAACGACTCCGGCGTTAGCGACAAACTAAGTACTCTTTCGGTGAATGGCTCTAAATACTCCTTCGAATACCTACAGCGATTTATCTTGGATTACCCCTCTCTGCATTTTTCCTACCCTCTGACCCCTCTTGAGGGAGTTTACCGTTTGCCTCCGGCCTCTCTTCTTAGATTTGAGCCCGGCAAAAAACCGATTCAAACTCTACTTTCCTCTAAGGTTTACGAATTCAATGACCAAAAGGAAGACAACAGAGAAGAGATCGTTGTCAAAGTCCGTGAAACCCTGAAGGAGATTCTTCTTTGGCATCTAGGCAAACAAAAGCCAATTCACAGTGAGCTTTCGGGTGGTTTGGATTCTTCCTTCGTATCTTCATTTCTTTCCATTTTAACCGGGAGGAGATTTCCCGCTCACATGTTTTCCTTTCGAAAACATCCTTCTCATGAGTTGAGCGAAAGCTGCGCTCGAAAAGTGGCGATTGAAAAAAATATCGACCTCACTATTATTGATGCCGCTGAAATACACGTTCCCGACCTCTCGACAACGGACCTTCCCTATCAAGATGAACCAATAGAAACTTACTGGTTGGGTGCGATTTTGGGACCGGTAATGCGCAACCAAATCGAACGGAACAGTATTCTCTTCTCGGGCTATGCATGTGATCATCTCTACTTGAGAGGGACTGACATCTTGCTGGTTCTGCTCAAGCGGGGAAAGCTAATCGATCTCTTTTACACGCTACGAGATATTTCCAAAGCGGCCAAGCGCCCTACTTTGAATTACTTTTTTCAATTCTTGATCTCCCTTCTGCCGCGCAAGGTAATGGCACTTTTAATAGATTGCACCCGAAACCTCAGAATAAATCCCTTCAATATTGAAGAACTTGCCCCGCAAATTAGACACCTTGCGAGAGTAGGGTGGCTGAAACGTATTTCGGGCAAGAATCAAGTCGCGTGGCTGTATGAATTGGAAAAGGAAGGCAAATCTCTCGATGGGCGCTTTTTTAGCAAAGCTGTGCCCCACTCTCATCTGAGTTATCTTTTTGCAACTAGGTTTGTTTTTGATCCGTACCTTTCAGAAGCCGGAATTGAATATGTACATCCGTTCTGCGACAAAAGAATGATGGATTTTGTCTACCATCACATCTCGTGGAAATCTATTCATGATTTTAAGAATCCCTACAAGCAACTTCTGCGAGAAGCACAAAGAGGAATTGTTCCGGAGGATGTTAGATTAAGGCCATTTAATGATTTTTCGTTTGATGGCTACTACTATTCCTTCCTACGCACTAATCGGGATTTTCTTTATACACTTCTAACGGAAGCCGCTAAAGAATTTCCCGGGTGGATAGACGTCAAAGAGGCGCTTCTTTCTTTCGAAAAAATGATGATGGGTTGCTATGGAAACTCCGAAAATACTCTTAGTCGATTACTAGCGTATCTTGTTTGGCGAAAAACATTTGAAACCCACCTGAAAACAGCATGAACAAGTTTTTCCCTCGCTCGCTTGCACGATTTCTACAGTTCATGCCGAGCTATGAAAAAGGCGAGCTTGTTCTAATTGGTAGTTTTGCCGTCGGGACCTTCGTCTGTGATATTTCTCTTCCTTGGTTTTTAAAAGATATTTTGTCGGGTATCATTTCGCCCAAGATTTTGACTGCAGGGCTACTTTTTCCCATTCTTGCGATCGGCACTCTGCGAACGTTGTTTTCATTTATTCACGCACGTTTAAATGCCTCGTTTCTCAGTAAATCCATTTCAGCAATCAGCAAGAAAATGGCAATTTCTTGTGTGGACAGACCTCCATCTTCTTCATGCTCTTTAGGAACTGAACGAATAAGTATTTACACGGAAGCCCTAATCATTATTGAGCAGTTTATCGATTCCACCCTATGGCAAACCAGCACGCTATTGCTCTATTGCATTGGCTCCACCTTCATTGTGATTTATCTGGGGGGACCTATTGTTCTTTTGGCGTTTGTTCCTTTCGTCATTGGAATGACATGCAGCTACGCCCTAAGAGAAAGAATTGGGAAAGAAGTTAATGCCCTCTTCTCTTTAAGAGCCAAAACGGGTGAGCTATTTTCCGATTTTATCGATGGTAGAGAAATTTTATATGCGTATCAAGCCCAGACGAGGGCTCTCAGCCTATTCGAAAATCTAGAGGTTCATGCTCAGGGCCAGAGGAGAAAAGCATATCTTCTACTCGCTATTTATCCAGCGGTTTTTGAAGTGATTGGGTTTTTGGGTATTATCGCGATTTTATTAGTGGGGTATAGCGTATTAAGACGTACCCAAGAAATCGGTAATGGGATGGCGTCCATCTTGTACCTCGGCCTTTTAGCTCGTACCTTGTTTGCGGTGAGCCCGTTGTTTCCCCTGTGGAGTCGTTTCAAAATTGCGGTAGATAGGTTAGAGGAAATATTCGAAAGGGACAATCTGGTATCGTTCGACCGGCGTGTAATTTCACGGTCTGGTAAATCCGGCTCAAGCGGAATAATTGTCGAGAAAGTGTATTTCTCCTATTCCACTAGCAAGAAAATGTTTCAGGACTTCTCTTATACTTTCAAGTCCAATGCCAGCACCGCATTAGTTGGACCTAACGGTGTAGGAAAATCGACATTGTTAAAACTGATTTTAGGGGAAATGAGGCCCGATAGTGGTGAAGTTGCTTTTGAGAATTGCGACAAACCGCTTGAAAGAACTGCTTAC
>JAHFAF010000222.1 GCA_023250715.1 Pseudobdellovibrionaceae bacterium
TCTCGTGCCTCTCTTGGCTGTCTTTACTCACTCCTAAGACCACCGCCTTCTTCTTCTTGTACGGGGTGGCGGAATCCCGAAAGTCACAGGCCTCTTGAGTGCAGCCCGGCGTCATATCTTTGGGATAGAAGTAAAGTACGACTGTTTTTCCCTTAAAGTCCTTCAAAGAAACCTTCTCTCCGTTATCCGCGATCAGGTTGAAGGGGGGGGCTTTGTCGCCAATTTTTAACATGCCGTAACTCCTTAGCATCCATGAACAGGATTTTATGGAGTTTTAGGATGAGTCTTGCCCACTCGCAAGCAAGAAGCGAAAATGAACTATGCAATTCGATTATGAATCTCTTCCTTGGTACCGCAAAATCCACTGGGTTAACGCTTTATTCCTAATTGGGACTCCGCTAGGGGCCGCAATTTTTACCCCCCTTTATATCCACCATCATGGGTTCGGCTGGCAGGCTGCTGTGTTGTTTCTGGGGTATTGTAGTTTCTCCAGCATGAGCATCACGGCGGGTTATCATCGCTATTTCGCTCATCGCAGTTATGACTGCCATCCAGCCGTTAAATTCCTTTACTTGATGTTTGGGGCCGCCGCTTTTCAGGGCTCTGCCCTTCAATGGTGTACGGATCACCGGCGTCACCACAGTTTTGTCGATACGGATAAGGATCCTCACAATATTCGCGAGGGGTTTATCTACGCTCATGTGGGATGGCTATTTTTCAAGGAGCACCCACGCTACCACAACAGGTACGTTCCCGATCTGGCGAAGGATCCGATGGTTCAGTGGCAACATAAGTACTTCGTTCCGATTGCCATCGTGATGGGGTTTGGATTTCCCACTTTCGTTGGTTTTCTGATGGGGAACGCGGGCGCTGGCCTTGTCTTTGGCGGCCTATTGAGAGTCGTCGCAACAAATCACTCCACCTTTTTAATCAACTCCTTGGCTCATACGTTGGGAACCCGTCCCTACAATGAGAGCCAAACGGCAAGAGACAGCGTGGTCATGGCCGTTCTCGCCTATGGGGAGGGCTACCACAATTTTCACCACCAGTTCGCTTCCGATTATCGCAACGGCATTCGTTGGTACCATTGGGATCCGACGAAATGGCTCATTCGCCTCATGTCTTTGTTTGGGTTTACCTACGGGCTTAAGAGCGCGGCGCCGAGCGAGATTTTGAAGGCAAAGATGCGCGCGGATCAGTTACGGTTGGAAAAGCAAGGCGTGCCCAGTGAAAGACTAACGGCGATGAAAACGAGAGTGGAAGAGGCTCAACAGCGCTGGCGGGAGCTTAAGGAAGACTACCGTCGCTTGCGCCGAAACGTGCAGATTCAATCCCAAGAAAAACTTCTTCATCTAAAAGCCGACATTCGAGTCGCCAAGCTTGAGTTCAAAATGGCCTGGCGCCAATGGTGCGCCTACCGCCGAATATTAAGAGGACTCCCCGCCATCGCCTAACGCTTAGTTGCGCGGGTCATTAGGAAATGTTGTCGGATGACATTTCCTTTTGCGTAGGTCGCGATTAACGATTCAATCTCAGATCGGAAATTCGTCAATTTCTTAGGGTCCTCCTTCAGGATTTGCACTAGCTTCACTACTGGGGCGGCATGGGATTCGAAGTTAAGCCGTGCGTGCGCGGGGCTAAGGCAAGTGACATGCATCAGCTCTCGCTCAAAAGTGAGGTCCGTGACCTTATCTCCCAATCGCTCGCGCACAATATTGGGATCTCCCCATTGGGGTGTCGGCGGGACTCCTTCCGGTGGGGGCAGGTAGCGGGAAACGAGTGCGAACATCTTGCCGATGAAGAGCTCCGGAGGCCAGGTGGAAAAGGCGATGCGCCCACCGGGCTTTAATACGCGCAACATTTCCGATACGGCAATTTGCGGACGTGGTGCAAACATGTGGCCGTATTGGCTCAAAACTACGTCGAATGAATCATTGGCATAGGGAAGTGCCTCAACATCCCCCTCCTGAAATTCAATTTCCACTCCCGCGGTTGCAGCATTCCACTTTGCTCTTTCGAGAAGTACCGGAGAAAGATCTAGACCCTTCACCCTTGCCCCGGCTCTCGCGGCAGTAACCGCTACCACGCCCGTTCCGCAGGCGACATCGAGTACCGTTTCATTTGCCTTTAACTTTGCGAAGCCGACGAGATGCGCTGCCGGCGGGGTCGTACTGACTTCTAGCGGCGCGAAGAGTGCCCAGCCCTCTCTCTGAACGGCTTTGAATTGTGCAAAAGGATCGGTGCTCATATTAGCCCCCTTTGAAAAAGTTTCCCTAGTTTATCACTACTTTGTTTGGCGCACTGTATTTGCGAGTTATCCCTTCTCGCTCTAGCATTCCCTAAAGGGGAGAAAAGCCATGAGATTACACTTAGCGATACTCGTTAGCTTTGTATTGATGTCGGGATCTGTGATGGCAAGCCATGGGTTTGATGGGTACTACTGCAGTGGCGTCGATTCACAGGGCGATTGGGCGGTATCCTTCGGGGAGCATCCCGTCGGCTTTCACTGCACGCTTGTGCAACACGAGATCCTTTATGACGGCGGTGAGATGTATGCGCTAAAAAAGGGCCACTACGTCGTCAATGATCTCAACGAAGTTCGCGTGAATTGCCAGCAGAGCTCCTTCAAGTTGGTCGATTTCGGAGGTTATGCCATAAAGCGAGCCAAGCAAAAGGCAGAGGAGCTCGAGGCCACTCACTGTCTATTTTCAATTCGCGAGTATCCTTAGAGTTAAAAAGTCTGTCCGAAATCGACGAAAATACCACTTTCATCGCGGCCGACGCCGTAATCGATTCGAATCCGGTTGATGTAATCTGGCGGAAGCCCGATTCGAAGGCCCGCCCCGTAGGCCATTTTGGCTTGAGTGAATTGGGAGTCCGTTGCGTCTCCGAAACCAAGAAACGGAACTACATCTAGCCATTTGAAAAAAGGCATGCGTAGTTCTGTTTGCTGCAGATAATATTCCTTCCCGCGGAAGCGGTTGTCTTGATAGCCGCGGAGATTGTCTGTTCCGCCCAAGCGGTACTTGAAAAGATAGGTAGGGGTTCCAATGGAGGTCCCTACATAAAGTTTAACGGCCGCGACAATACTCATCACTGTTTCTTGATAAAACGCGATATCTCCCTCCAATTGGGCAAAGGTAGGGGTGTTTTGTACGGTCGTGAGGGAGCCCGGAATTACTGTGAGTTTTGCGTCCAAAATGAATCCGCTCGTGGGATTATTGGCATCATCCCTCTTGTCGAGGCTGCTTAAAATACCAATTCCCATCGTGGACTCATTGGGAAACCTTCTAAAGTTCGGCCCGTCGAGCACGTGATCCTCGCCCCGAAAACGCAAATCGAGAAAAAAACCCAGGTCCCAAAAAGGATCGGCGGCAAAAGTAAGAAGAGGCTTCACTAGAGTCTTGTCGCCAAAAATTCTAATTCGATCTGAAATTTTTGTATCTCCCCCCTCCCCATAGTAGGGCTCGAATCCTTTCGAGTACTCGAGCTCGGTTCGATACTTCCAGCGGGGTCCCAAAATATGTTCGGAATGAGTCATGATTTGATAAACCGACTCGAAAGTGATGACACCGTGAATTCCGAAGTCCCAGGTGGGGTTGTGATAAAAATACCCGCCGCCTAAGAATACTTTATAAGTCGGGTTGTACCCCACGACGGGAACCCAAGAGCTTCCGGTATCCTTTGTTTTATCTTTGTCCTCCGGCGGGAGTGCTGGCGCATTAGAAGTGGGCTCCTCGAAAACGTCCGCCCAAAGGTCTTGAACGGGCAATAGCAAGAGCCCTAACAGTAACCAACGCCGCATAGAAGAACTCTATCTTGTGCGGTGAGCTGGCGCAACGGAGGCTCCTCCGTTAACAGTTCCCTGAAAAACCCCATTTGGGCCAAAAAAATGCTTTTTCGGCTGCGCCTTCGTCATCGTCAGAAAAAGTCCTCAACGGCCATTCCGTGGCCGCCTCCGGGCTTTTTCCTCCTCTTCCTCGTCTCGCTCGAAAAATCATTTTTTTGTCTCCAAAGCGGGTCTTTCAGGAAACTGCTAATATTGGGAAGTGCCAAAGCCTGCTTTTGATTCGCTAATTTTCGATCTCGATGGAACGCTTTGGGATTCCACGCAGCCGGTCACGCACGCGTGGAATCGAGCCTTAGAGGCGTTGGGCTTCCGTCGAGCCGGCCTTACTGAAGAGGAAATCGCGGGGATTATGGGCCTTTCTCATGACAAGATCTTTGCGAAAATTTTCCCGGAAACTTCGGAGGCGGAGCGCGAGCGCATTGCGGAAGAGTGTTATCGCCACGAGATCGAGACTTTGAAAAAGGAGGGGGCCGCTCTTTACCCAGGCGTGATGGAAGGACTTCCCGCTCTCGCTAAGAAGTTTCCACTTTTTTTGGTCAGTAATTGTCAGGCTTCCTATATGGACGCTTTTTTCGAGTGCACGGGATTTCGCAAGCTCTTCAAAGATTGGGAGTGTTTCGGTAACACGCGCCAACCCAAAGGGGACAATATACGGGCTGTAGTGCAAAGGAATAAGTTAAAATCCACGGCCTATATCGGAGACACGGCGGGGGATCATCTTGCGGCGGAAAAAGCGGGGGTCCCTTACTTCCATATGGGCTACGGATTCGGATCACCCCACCGGGACTGTCTTATTTTCGATTCCTTTCCGGATTTGGTCGTTTTTTTTTCCCACGACTAAAGAATTCGGAACGAGACGGAAGATAGAACCGTCATGTGAAACCAACAGAACTTCTCCATCTAATTCCTCGCCAAAGGAGCTGATCGGAAGCTCTGTTTTGAGTAGGAGCGCATTTCCCGCAGGCTGTGCTGACTCGTCTATCTTCAAGGCCCAGAGATTTCCGGTGACGTAATCGCCATAAATGTAATGGCCCTGTAGCTCTGGGTTTAGCTTTCCTCGGTAAATATACCCGCCCGTGATCGAAGCGCCTTCCGTTCGGCCGTATTCATGGATGGGGAGCGCCAGTTTTTGCGGGTTGCAGCCAGACGAAGGATTGTAACAAAGTTTTCCCTCCATAAGGCGCCATCCGTAATTCTTTCCAAGTTCGACGATATCGATCTCTTCGAGACGATTTTGGCCGACATCTCCCGTGATGAGCCTTCCGTTCGAGCGATCGAAACTAAAGCGCCAGGGATTTCTTAAGCCCCATGCGAAAATCTCCGCACGTCCACCGCTCTGGGCGAAAGGATTCGTCGGAGGAATTGCATAAGGGCTTCCGTGATCAATATCCACTCGCAACATTTTTCCCAAAAGGTCATTTACGTTCTGCGCGCGATTTCCGGGATCCCCGGCGTCGCCACCATCCCCCATTCCGATATAGAGAAACCCATCCGGGCCGAACTGCAGCTGCCCGCCGTTATGATTCCGGTAGGGTTGATTGATGCGAATTATTTCCTTTTCAACCGTCGAGCCCACTTGGAACTCACTGACCACCGTACTTAACCTAGGCGTTTCAGTTGTGTAATTGACGAAAAACCTTCTGTTCGTCGCGAAATTTGGGTGAAAAGCAACTGAGAGAAGCCCCAGTTCTCCACCGGAAACCACTTTCGACTGGATATTGAGGAAAGGCGTTTTTAGGAGGGCGTCGTTCTCGAGAATTTGAATCCGCCCACGCTGCTCAATGATGTAATGGCGCGAACTCTCTCCAGGGGCTTGAGCAACATAAACGGGCTGAATGATGCCGCCTTCAATCACCGGCTGCAGTTGAATCGCAAAAAGATTGGACGACAAAACAAAACCCACGACTCCGGTGAGCCAACTCCACGCATTTCTCATGTGAAAGTTCCCTATTGGTTAGTGAATCTCAGTACCCTGAATTAATTTCATACACCCCATCCCATGATTCAACCTAGGTGCTCCCCCCTACTTAGTAAAATGATTTTCTTGCAGCAATTTTGATTACTTTTCTTAGGGGGGTGACGCGTCTGGTCTACTGGTTACCCAGGTCGAATGGTACGCTTTTCCAGTTTTACTTTTCAAACTGAAACAGGAGATCTGGATGAAACTTTCATTGGTACTGGCTCTATTTGCGGCTCTTTCGCTGGGGGTAATCTCGCCTGCATACGCCAAAAAGCAGCATGGTGGTAAAAAGTCGACCCTCTTCAAGAGTCTTGGCGGAAAGAAAGCCATCACTGCTGTAGTGAATGATTTTGTTGGTCGTTGCGCAAAGGACTCCCGTATCAATAGTTTCTTCTCTGCCACGGCGGCCGATCCTAAACGCCTGGCGAAGTTCAAGGGCAATTTAGTTGCGCAAATCTGCGAAGCTTCCGGTGGGCCTTGCAAGTATAAGGGCAAGGATATGAAGACTGCGCATCAAGGGATGGGCGTTCAAGAGGAACATTTTAACGCCTTGGTGGAGGACCTGACCGCTACTTTGAATAAGTTCAAGGTGAAAAAGAAGGATCAGGGCGCCCTCTTAGCGGTGTTGGGACCGATGAAGGGCGATATCGTGGAAGCGGCTCCGGACCGCGCGACCGCGTCCGATCCGAATACAGCGCCCATTCAAGAAAATTAACCTGTTATTGCGAGGGCCCCGGAAGGGGCCCGTGGCAACCCTCCTGCTTGCAGTTCCTTCTCGCACCCTCTAATCTAGCGCCCCTATAAAGGAGCAAAGATGAAAACACGTGCGGCTGTCGCCTGGAGCGCGGGTCAACCCCTCGAAGTGGAAGAGATTGAATTGCAGGGCCCGAAGGCCGGCGAAGTGATGGTGAAAATCACGGCCACTGGGGTTTGCCACACGGACGCTTACACCCTCTCTGGAAAAGACTCCGAAGGGATTTTTCCCTGCGTCTTGGGCCACGAAGGCGCAGGAGTCGTGGCCGAAGTGGGCGTTGGAGTAAAGAGCATCGCTGTCGGCGATCATGTGATTCCGCTCTACACGCCGGAGTGCGGGGAATGTAAGTTTTGCCGTTCTGGAAAAACGAATTTGTGCCAGGCGATTCGCGCGACTCAAGGCAAAGGGGTGATGCCGGATGGGACTTCCCGTTTCTCGAAAAATGGAAAGGCCATTTACCATTATATGGGCACGTCCACTTTTTCCGAGTACACAGTTTTACCCGAGATCGCTGTTGCTAAAATTAATAAATTGGCCCCCCTGGATAAGGTTTGTCTTCTGGGCTGCGGGATAACGACGGGAATTGGCGCCGTTCTCAATACCGCGAAGGTCACCCCCGGGTCGACGGTCGCGGTTTTTGGTTTAGGGGGAATTGGACTCAGCGTGATTCAGGGGGCGGTCCTTGCGAAAGCTTCCCGCATTATTGCCGTCGATATCAATGATTCTAAATTCGCTTTTGCTAAGCAATTGGGGGCAACAGACTGTGTAAATCCC
>JAHFAF010000223.1 GCA_023250715.1 Pseudobdellovibrionaceae bacterium
GCCGTGGGCGGATGCTTCGTCCATGAAGATCATGCGAAACGTTTTGATTGGCCGAGGCTCTGGGGGTGGTGGGGCACGGATAAGGGGAGGCGTTTCAAGATGTCTCCTAAGTTTGAGCCGATGGCGGGGGCCGAGGGGTGGCAACTGAGTAATCCCCCTATTCTCCAAATGGCGGCTCTTCGCGCCTCAATGGAGTGCTTTGATTCCGTCGGAATGGACGCATTGGCCGCAAAGAGTAAGGAGCTCACCTCCTACCTGGAGTTCGAGATTCCCAAGGAGTGGCAGATTCTTACCCCGGCTAGCCGAGGGGCACATCTTTCCGTAAAGGTGAAGAGCAAGGCGGAGGTGGACCGGCTAAAAGAGAATGGGGTAGTTTGTGATTATCGAGAGCCCGGCATCTTGAGAATCGCCCCCGTCCCGTTCTATAACAGTTTTGAGGATATTTTTCGGTTTGGGGAGATATGTCATTCTTTGTAGCTCAATTCAAAATCCCGTTTCTACTGCGGCCGGCTGCAAGTCCCGCTAGTATCGTCCTCCGCGCTCGACTGCTCGACGTGCCTACAGCACGCCTCCGCGGTCTCGCTTGTGCGTCCTCACTATCGGGACTTTCGCTCGGCCTCATGACGAAAGGGTTTTCGAAATGAGCTTCGACGAAAAAATAGACGTTGTTGGCGCCGGGCTCGTAGGCTCGCTTCTCTCCATTTCATTGGCAAAGCTGGGTTTTCGCGTGCAATTGCTCGAGCGAAGGCCGGACATGCGGAGCGTGAAGATTGGCTCTGGGCGGTCGATCAATCTCGCCGTCTCCGTTCGCGGGCTCAATGCTCTCAAGGAAGTTGGACTGGAATCCACTATTTTAGAGAAAGCCATCCCCATGGGTGGAAGACTCATTCATTCGCCGGAAGGAAATCTGCATCTTCAGCGTTATGGGAAAGACGATTCCGAATGCATTCACTCCATTTCTAGAGCCGAGCTCAATAAGACCCTAATGACGGCTGCAGAGGCCACGGGCCGCGTGAAAATTCAATTCGAGAAAAGAGTCGATGGGCTCGAGGGCCTTTCGCGCGTAATAGGAACCGACGGCTCGGCCTCTGCCATTCGAAAAGCGATGGGTGTGCGGACCACTGAAGAGCGGCTCGATTATGGTTATAAGGAATTGGAAATCCGTCCCGGCCCGGGCGGTGCGTTCGCGATGGAAAAAAATGCGTTACATATCTGGCCGCGAGGACGGTATATGCTCATCGCACTTCCCAATTTCGAAGGGAGTTTTACCTGTACTCTCTTTCTTCCTTTCAAAGGAACTCCGGGCTTTGATGGGTTAAACACACCAGCAGACGTTGAAAATCTTTTCCGCCAAGACTTTCCGGATGTAATGCCACTTATTCCCGAACTCACGGATCAGTTTTTCGAAAATCCGACAGGCCAGATGACGACTGTAAGGTGCTTTCCGTGGAATAAAGAGGGCAAAGCACTTCTCATGGGGGACGCGGCGCACGCTATTGTGCCTTTCTTTGGCCAGGGAATGAACTGCGGCTTCGAGGATGTTTCAGTTTTCTCGAAAATGTTAGAGACGGCTTCCGATTGGGATCGTCTCTTTGCGGAATTTTCCATTTTGAGAAAGCCCAATGCGGACGCCATCGCCGACATGGCAATTGAGAATTTCACCGAGATGCGAGACAAGGTGACGGACCCAGCGTTTATCCTCAAGAAAGAAGTCGAGAAGATCCTCCAGGAAGCCTTCCCTGGAAAATATGCTTCCCGCTATTCTTTAGTGAGCTTCAGTCAGGTTCCTTACAAGGAAGCCTTCGAGCGTGGCGTGGAGAACGATCGTCTTTTGAAGCAGCTCTGCGACGGAATCGCAGACGCTAAGAACGTAGATCTCGAAAAAGCTCGCTCGCTTGTCACGTCTTTGCGAGGAACGAAGTGACGAAGCAATCTCAATGAGATTGCTTCGGACCATTTCACGCTCAAGATCCTACATATCTTTTGGATCGAAATGATGGGGCCTGTTCGGCATGCAATACGGATAGGGATCTCCAAGTTTGCAGCCGAACAGAAGTTTCGATTCTTTTGGTTGCAAGGGACAGTTTTATCGCACGATGTGCTTTCGTTGTCAGGCTAGAAAGTCCTGTAACTTCGATCGGGTGGTCTGGCGCGCGACAAACCCCATCATTTCGATCCAAAAGATGTGATCAATCATGAGTCATTTCACGGCCCTCGCAAATTCGCAAGAGAAGCGAATTCGGCGCGGCCCTTTGCGAAGCGCAAAACTTTGCTCAAGTTTCCGTTCTGCGAGTACTTGAATAGCTCTCGAGCAACGCTGGGGTCGGTCGAAGTGAGCACCTGGTAAAGCTCGACCTTATCGCCCGCTAGCGATTTTCGATATCGCAGATCTTGCGTCTGAAAGAGATTTTCAGACAAAATCACTTCCGAAATCGCCCCGAGGACATAATTGCGATCTGGGTTTTCCGGGTGGGTGAGTGAGTTCACGAGAAAATCGACCGCATCAAGGCGACCGCGTTCCTCCGCTTGGGAAAATCTCCCCTGGACTCTCACTAAGGCTTGGGCGGCTTCATCGATATTTTCGTGATCGATAAGCCTGTCTCGCATTGCTTCGTGTTCTTGCGGATTCAAGAGGACCTTCACCCCTTGGATGGCTTTTTTGAAAGCAGTGGGGAACTGAAAAATGTTGGTAGAGATTCCAAGAGTGGCTTCTCTGCGCAAGGGAAGGTGTAAGTGGGGGCTTGCCAGGGGTTTAGGGCCCTTTTCCAACTCTGCCTGCGGAAAAAACAAATACGCAAAGCCT
Source organism: Pseudobdellovibrionaceae bacterium (assembly GCA_023250715.1). Classification (GTDB taxonomy): domain Bacteria; phylum Bdellovibrionota; class FAC87; order UBA2466; family UBA2466; genus JAHFAF01. Next base: position 2,804 of record JAHFAF010000223.1, read on the forward strand.
GCAAATACTAGAAGTGAACCAAAGAAGTGTTTCATGTTGTGTCCTTGTTTTTATGCTGAGCTGATTACTTGTTATCGATGACCTCGTTAGGAATATTCGCTCTGTCGAGCAGTCGATTCATCCATTCGAATTCATGCCGTTGAAACTTTAGGTCGCCGTTTACGTAGCCTCCTGCAATCACGAGGCTCTGCATGGGGTCCTTACTCTGAACGGTAACGTTGTGGGCGAGAATCGGAAGATCCTCCCTCACTACTTTCAAAATTCGATCCGCAAATCCTTCCGCTGAGAGAAGGGAATCTCCGATTTCCATGGTTTTCGCGGCTCGCATCGTGCCCGAGCCATCGACGAGTGGGTGCTCCGGAGTTACTCTCAAGGATTTTCCGGAAGCCATGGAGAACGTGAAGAACGGCTGGGGTCTGGGTGAAGCCGCGTCCATATCCCGTATGTAATCCACCTTAGAGCTATAGAACTGCAGGTGATCCAAGGAGGATCCGGGCGCCAAGCTTACAATGTGGGTAATGCCCTCCTCTCTAGCCTTTCCAATTTCCACTTCCTTGGAGTCTTTGTAGCTGGCTAAACGACCCTCCACACCCATAGATGCTTGGATGATCTGATCCGGCGAATAACAGCCTGGTGTGCAAAAAGCTAAGAGCACGATGGCAGCCTGAATCCCCGTCAAACAATTCGCATTCGGAGTAATCGGAGTTCGAAACGCGACGGCCGCGCCTGCCGCATTGATCGTTCCGAAAGTTGGATATAGATGAAGAGGAGTGCCGTCCGCCCGGTAAGCATTTCTCCCTAAGATCAACCAGGGGCGATAGTCAGGAAGGCCTGCGACAGATCCGTTGTAACATTTCTCTGCCCATCGGAACCGCCCGTCCCAATCCGCGAAGCCATCTCCATCCGAATCACTTTGTCCGATACTGTCACCCATCGCTTCGCAGCGCCAAGCGGAGAGTGCATAGATGGAAGGGATGACCGAACTACCTCCGCTTTGCTGTTGGTAAACTTGAACCGAGTCGGTTGGGGCATTTGAAATCGTCTGACCGTTCGTAGTGCCACCGGTACCCGTAAAAATTCCGCCTTGCTGGCCGTAATTGTATTGATTTGTAAGGCCTCCACCGCCAGAGCCCGATCCCGATCCGGAACTTGAGCCTGAGCCCGAACCACCACTGTTTCCGCCAGATCCACTTCCGGAGTCCAGATTTCCGGTGCCCTTTGTGGCGAGGCTTTTTGTGTTGCTGCACGCAGCGAAGGAAAGGGTGAGGCATAGCGCGAGAAGAAATCTAAGTGAGCGTCCAAACATGTGCGTCTCCAATCTTGATGCAATTCAGGCTATGACTTGGATGAGGTGTGAAATTCTAAGATGAGGAAAAGCTACCAAGGCGTGAAGGAAACAAGTGCAAGCGTTGTACCGCGATTCTTCGGGCACGGGGTGTATTCCTGAACTGGCTAATGGGGTGACACTCGCCGATCCTCATTTTTATATAAAATAATAAATTCAATAACTTAAGCTGTATACTTTTGGAATTCGAGTTCGGCTTGGGTGTATTCTTACTTGTCACGGTGGACTTTCTAACGAGTCGGGGCGCAAAGAGCGACGAGCATGTACCCTTCGGGCAATGCACAGGCCCCAATTGCGGAAGTGGGAGCGATGAAATTCAAATTGTTGAAGGGCTTCCCGTCCTCGCCCACTCTGCCAAAAGAAGGATAGAGCCCAGTGGTGACGCTAGCCGAAACTTGGTACCACTGATTCCAAACCGGAAAACAATGTTTGGCCCAAGCAAGCCTTCCTGCAGACTTCGTGGCATCCAACGGATCGCCATAAGTCTTACAGAAATTCGTTTGGACGGTTCCGTTATAAGCCGTATCTCCCGTCGATAAAATTGGATGAAAGTCCGAATAGGGGAGAGCGGGTAGCGTAGGTGTATTGAAAGAAACATTCGGAAGCGGGGTGGGGGTCGGTGTCACCGTCACCGTAGGGTTTGGAGAAAAAGTAGGCCACGGGGTGGGTGAAGCTTGCGCGCCTCTGGAATTGTCTCCGTCCGTAAGACTACGCGATTGAATCTGGCTTCGATCGAGCCCGCAGCCCGATAGCGAAATCAAAAGCCCCAAGGCCGTCGCATAGATAAGAACGAGTCGAATCACTCCGCCACCTTCGCAATGTTGAGTGTAACGTAGGGGTTATTGGCCAAAACATTTGTCTGCCGCTGGCTGCCCGCGAGGGTGGAGCTGACGATGATTCCCTCACCGACCGCGAGTGGAACCACCGCGGAAACCGACACTGAACATTCCTTCTGGTGCGTCGGCATGACCGCCATATTGACGGCGATGGTAAGTAAAGACTTCGAAAGAAAGATTTTGCAATAATCGCCCGCCGTCCAGGGGCCGGGAAGAGTGATTGTCGCTCGAATCGAGTAGATGCCATTTGCCTTGGGAGCGAAGATACCCGTCGTTCTGTTGTACTCGGAAAGGGGATCTTCAATCACATTATCCCAGATGATATTGGTAGCACTCGTCGAATTTATCGTCGCGGAATGATCCAGCGTGGCCCAAACGTGACTTGTCGTCGATACCCAACGTTGCGACTGAGGTGTGGGAGTGGGGGTCGGGGTAGCCTGGGTCTGGCCATAATTTTGAACGACGGGGCCAGGCGAAAGATTGCTAGCTGTGCTGCCACTACCCGTGCCGTCGAGCAGGACTCGTTTATTACAGCCTATGCAAATTGTGAAAACAGCGAGCAGGAGAAAAGCGTCTCTAAGCTGATTCATATCAAAGTGCCTCATGATGAAGCTAGCTTTCTGTCGAGGTGTGAAATCTAAAGATGAAGAAGCTAATGCGTTTGTGCTGGGAAGCTAGTGCAATGCCGGTGCCGGCTCCCGGGGACGTGGTTTCAGTGAGTTAAGGAAGGTTCGGCGTTCAAGAAATGTCGCCGAGTCAAAAGTGTATTCAATTTGTTGCCATCCATGCCCGCAGTCCCGCGTTAAAATGACCTTGGGTCAAATAACGAATGGAACTTTTCAATTCCTTCTTAGGATCCTAAAGAGAGCCGCTGGCTCTTTCTCAGAGCGATGTTAAGATTATGGACATGGCTCATGGAAATCTTGTCTTGCTCGCTTGTTTCCTCTTTTGCCGTTGGTCGAGCGCGGCTGTGTTTCAAAGCTCGGATTTCGGAACCTCGTTGATTGAGCTGTTTAGCTCAGAAGGGTGCAGTAGCTGCCCGCCCGCGGACGAATGGCTGGCTCGACTTCGAAAGGATGCGGGGCTCTGGAAGGAGTTTGTGCCGGTTGAATTTCACGTCGATTATTGGAATCGTCTTGGGTGGCACGATCCTTTTTCTAAAGCGGCGTTTACTTCGCGGCAAAATCAGTATGCCTCGGAATGGGGAGGTTCGAATGTGTACACTCCGGCCTTTGTCCTGAATGGCCAGGAGTGGAAGGTTGGGGCCCTTGGTGTCCGGCAAATCCCCAAACGGGAAGGGAGCGTGGTGGGAACTCTTACTGTAGTTGAAAGTAAAAACCGGAACTTTGAGGTTAGCTTTCAACCCAAAACTATTTCCGCCCATCAATGGAATGTGACAGGAGCATTACTGGGCAATGGCCTAGTGAGTAAGATCTTGAGCGGAGAGAACGGCGGCAGGACTTTATCTCATGAGTTTGTCGCCCTGACCCTGGAAACGCGGCCCCTGACTAAGCTGGGGGAAAAATTCGTGGCGAATTTGACCTTAGCCAGTTCCCTAAAAGTCTCTTCATTGAGTTTCGCAGTGTGGGTTTCCCAGGACCAAAGCCAGCGCCCTATCCAAGCAGTTGGCGGCGATCTCATTTCGAGATCGGAATAATTGCCTGGAGCCCCCCTTAGGATGAGGGGCTAACTCTTAAATATTAGCATTCCCACTCGATCGATATGAGCAAGTAGCTCGGGTTCCTCGATGGAGGAGTACGAACGAACGTCCTTTATGGCGGAATTACCGCTCATGGATCCACAACCGTCAATCGGGAATGACAACCGCTAGTAGCTCGAAGGGCCCGATACCATGTGGGTGCGGGCTTCCCAAAGTTCGGGAAAGAAGCGCTTCTTCAGAGTCTGCTGGAGATAAGAAACGCCAAGCGAGCCGCCGGTGCCTGGTTTCATGCCGATCATGCGCTCGACCATCTGCACGTGGCGGAAGCGCCATAAGAGAACCTGCTCGTCATATTTGATTAAGTACTCGCAGAGGTTATGAAGCTGCGCGTATTTATCGTCGAGATAAATGCGGGAAATGGCGTTTAGTATCGAATGAGAGTCGCTTCCGCCCACGAGCTTGTTCTTTTTTAAAAGCGCGACGAAAGACTGCCGCAGGCTGGGCTTTTTCGCCAAGTCAGCAAGCTGATGCTTCCATTCCGGCTCCAATTTCGAAAAGCGGTCGTATTCGGCGGGGTCGGCGCCGGAGAGAATCTCGAAGGCCCGGAATTGTAAACTTTGGAAACCGCTCGCAGGATTGAGCTTGTCTCGGAAACGATTAAAATCGACGGGAGTC